>JBOHWL010000023.1:0-11197 GCA_050736615.1 Binataceae bacterium (SeqCode)
GTTTACGCGATGCTGCGGAAGGCCGACACCATCGGCGTGTTCCAGATCGAAAGCCGTGCGCAAATGGCAACACTGCCCCGGATGAACCCGAAGTGCTTTTACGACCTCGTGGTCGAAGTCGCGATCATCCGCCCCGGACCAATCGTGGGCAAAATGGTCCATCCGTACCTGGATCGGCGCGGCGTGCGCGCGGCCATCAGGTACGATCATCCGTCACTCGAACCGATACTCAAACGCACCCTCGGGGTGCCGCTGTTTCAGGAACAACTACTGCGAATGGCGATGGTGGTGGCGGGCTTCAGCGCGGGCGAAGCGGAGGAATTACGGCGCGCGATGGGCTTCAAACGTTCGGTCGCGCGCATGGAAAAACTCGAATGCCGCTTGCGCGACGGCATGGGGCGAAATGGCATTCGCGGCGACGCCGCCGATCGCATAGTACATTCGATTACCTCGTTCGCACTTTATGGTTTTCCGGAATCGCACGCCGCCAGCTTCGCGCTGATCGCGTATGCATCGGCTTATTTGAAATGCCATTACCCGGCGGCATTCTTCGCCGCGATGCTCAATTGCTATCCACTGGGGTTCTATCATCCGTCAACACTGGTGAAAGACGCGAGCCGCCACGGTGTCGAGGTGCGGCCCATCGATGTCGCGCGGTCACATTGGAAATGCACGCTGGAGGAAATCCAGACAATTCCTAAGGTTAAGAATGCGCTGCGATTGGGCCTGCGCTACGTCAATGGTCTGCGCGAAGAGACCGGCAGTCGAAGCGAAAACGAGCGGCATCAGCGTCCGTTTAAATCACTCGCCGATTTTGCCTCGCGGGTCGCACCCAACGAGCGTGAAATGGACTCGTTGGCATGGGCGGGCGCGTTCGCCACCTTCGGCCATTCAAAGCGCGAGGCATTATGGCAAGCCGCCGCCGTGGAGCGAGATCCCTCAAGCCTGCTCGCCGGCGCCGAACCTACTTCACGCCGCGATGATGATATTGGCGAAGAGGATGGCGAATCGCGCCAGCAGCGCGCACATTCAAGCGCCAGCTATCTGCCCCGCATGACTCCGTTCGAAGATACAATGGCCGATTATGCCGCCACCGGCGTCACGGTCGGCCCCCATCTGATGGCTCATCTGCGTGCGAGGTTACAATCACGCGGCATTGCGAGCGCGGCGGACCTGGCGCATATCGACCGGGGAAAATGGGTGAAAGTGGCGGGTGTGGTGATCGTTCGTCAGCGCCCCGGTACCGCCAAGGGTTTCCTGTTCATTACGATGGAAGATGAAACGGGTATAGCCAATGTGATAGTCACTCCCGACCTGTTTCATGAAAACCGCGCGCTACTGCATCGCGCGTCGATGCTGCTGGTGGAAGGACCGCTGCAGAAGCAGGAGGGCGTGATTCATGTGAAGGGACGCCGCTTCCGCGAACTGAAACTCGGCGGCGCTATCCCTCCGTCACATGACTTCCATTGAAAATTACCGATGTTTTTATGCTGTGTTTCATTTCTGTGTAACAGCTCGGCGCCTCTGTCATTCTGGGAGTGTGTGAATTTTTTGAATTGTCCGAGTTTATGGACAAGCGGAGCACTTTGCCTGTCATCCTGAGCCGCCCGCGCAGCGCGAGGGCGTGTCGCACCAGCGGAGCCACTGGCGCAGCGAGCACATCAGGCGGAGCGAAGCGGAGCCGAGCGAACGAGTCCGCGAGTCGCGTCCAGGACCACGAGTCGGCGCGGTGCGTTGGACAAGGATCGACGCGGAGCGGTTGAATCTTTTTGACTTTTGAGCATCCCGGCACTGAAGCAGAAAATCGCTCCGCGTCGATCCCTCGACTCCGGCAGCCTTTCTGAACGCAGCTCGCAGACTCGCCTGCTCGCTTCGCCTTCGGCTTGCGCTAGTGCACTCGGGATGACAACATTGAGGCACCTCCTCGTTAAGCAGCCGTCAGTTCAGCCGCGCTAGAAATTACAAGCACTGAGCTTATTCGGCAAATTATTCATCACCTGATGCTTCCCTGCGTTGCGCGGTTTAGTTACGGGACGATGCTTGTCAGAGTGCACGCTCCCTGCCTGGAATCGATGCCCAACCAATTCGCGGCAAGACACCAAATGGTGAGAGTTCGCAATGTGATGAAGGTGGGCGCCGTGGCGGCGCGTATCGTGGCGAGTAAAAGCCGGAGAGCGGCTTGACTGCACAGACACGGCCCGAAAGAATCCGTGTCGGCATGGTGGCACGGTGCCGCTGGAATGAGACGAAGCATTCTTATCTCGGTCGTTGCGATGCTGGGGTTGTTAGCGAATGGCGCATGCCTGTGCGTCGTTGCGCCAACTTGCTCAGCGATGTCGTGCGCGGCTCATCAGTCTCAGCGGACGTGCTCTGCTCGACACCAATCGTCGGAAAGCCACGAGTGCTGCCAAAAGCACGCGTGCGGTGCACAGGCGATTACCGCTGACCGGGATGTGTCCGCGACTGCTCCGTCAGGCATGGCATTCGTCACGGTTCACCTTCCGGCTTTTTTGACGCCTGTCGACGCGGTGATGCTCCCGACCAAGACGGGTCATTCGCCACCGTCGGCGATTTCCGTATTTCTTGCCACTCACACGCTGTTACTTTGAACCTCTGAGTGAACCTTGGTTGCTCGCACGGAACGCGGCCGATAGATCGCGTCGCCGTGAGGGGAATATGCGAACGCGCACAGCGCAGGCTGTGTTGGCGTCCGGAGCTTTCGCGACTTGGAGGTTCATCTCATGTCAGGTCAAACCAGTCGCAACGCGCGCCGATTGACGATATCTGGAAATGGCCAGGGAGTTGCACGAGGGATCACGCGCCGGCGTTTCGTGCAAGGCTTGGTTGCCGGGGGCTTAGCTGCCGGGTTCGATCTCACGGCTTTGCCCGCACTGGGGGGCGTGTCAGCGCGTCGTTCCCAGGCAACCCTGACCGGTCCCGACTTCAATCTCACGATCGAAGATACGGCCGTAAATTTCACCGGCCGGCAACGAATCGCGACTGCCGTCAATGGCTCGGTTCCGGCTCCGCTCTTGCGCATGCGCGAGGGTGACGCAATCACGATTTCTGTCACTAACCGGCTGAAAGAGACCAGCTCGATTCATTGGCATGGGTTCCGGATACCGTCGAATATGGACGGCGTGCCGGGTCTCAGCTACGCCGGCATCGAAGCCGGCACCACCTTTGTTTACCGCTTCACGCTCAAGCAGAACGGCACCTACTGGTATCACAGCCATACCGCCTTCCAGGAACAGACCGGACTGTACGGCCCAGTGATCATAGAGCCGTCTTATAAAGACCCGGTCGCCTACGATCGTGAATACGTGGTGATGCTGTCGGACTGGACCGATCAAAATCCCGAGGTCGTGTTCAACAATCTCAAGCAAGACAGCGGTTACTATAATTTTCACCAACGCACGGTGGGTACGTTCGCGTCTGACGTGCGCCGCAAAGGCTTGGTCGCGGCGGCTGAGAATTATCTGATGTGGGCGCGTATGAATATGAGCCCGACGGACATCCTCGACGTCAACGGCAATACTTATACCTATCTAATCAACGGACAGCCCCCGGCGGCCAACTGGACGGGCAAATTTCGTCCACGCGAGCGCGTGCGCCTGCGCGTCATCAACGGATCGACCATGTCCATTTTTGACGTGCGCATCCCAGGGCTCCCGATGACCGTGGTGCAAGCCGACGGCAACGATGTCGAGCCGGTTACGGTCGACGAATTCCGCATTTCGGTCGCCGAGACCTACGACGTGATCGTGCAACCGTCCGACGAGCGCGCATACACGATCTTCGCGCAATCCGAGGATCGGACTGGCTATGCGCGCGGCACCTTGGCGCCCCGCTACGGCATGACCGCCGCGATTCCGCCGATGGGCCCGCGGCCGGTGCGCACGATGGTCGATATGGGGATGGCGCATCCGCAGGGCATGAACCTGGGCGAGAGCAATAAACCGCAGGAGCATCAGGCGCCTGGGATGGACATGCACGGCGCATCAAGCATGCGGATGGAGCGCATGTCCGGCATGAAGATGCCGGCGGAATTCACGGCGACGGAGATCAGCGAATTTGCCAAACGGGCGCATATGCTTGGCGATGAGGCGCCGGGGCAGCCAGACCCCTACACGAGTGCCGCCGTCATCGTGCCGGACTTCGGCAATATGGCGGCGCCGCTGGCGGCGAAAGTCCAACTCTATCCCAGTCCGCAAGTCGATAACGTTGCGGCAATGCCGACCGAGCGTCTTTATACCGCCGGCGAAGGATTTCCGCCCGGCCGCCGGGTGCTCGCCTACGCGGATTTGCGCGCGATCTGGCGTGGAACCGATCCGCGTCCACCCGACCGCGAGATCGAGATTCATTTGACGGGCAACATGGAGCGCTTCATCTGGGGCTTCAATGGCTTGATGTACTCGGAGGCCCCGCCGATCCGCTTAAAGCTCGGGGAACGGGTGCGCTTCATCCTGATCAACGACACCATGATGGAGCATCCGATCCATCTGCATGGCCTGTGGAGCGAATTGGAAAACGGCAATGGCGAGTTCCGCCCCTACAAGCATACGATCAATGTGAAACCCGGCGAGAAGCTGAGCTATCTCATCAGCGCCGATACGCCGGGACAATGGGCCTATCACTGCCATCTGCTTTATCACATGGAGGCCGGCATGTTCCGGGCCGTGATCGTCTCATGAGCGCGGCAACGTCGCTGGGCCGCTGTGGCGCAATTTTGTTCGTGAGCCTGGTGATGCTGACGGTCGGCGCCGGGTTGACCGAAGCCCAGTCTATAAGCCCCGGAACGCCGATTTATACGCAATATCGACAACCGCCGATGGAGGATAACCGGATCTTCTATCACCTGCTTTTCGATCAACTCGAAGGCCGCACCAATGACGTCGAGAATGAATTTCGCTGGCATGGGGAAGCGTGGATGGGGACCGATTTCAACCGCCTGTGGTTCAAATCCGAGGGCGTTGTCGAACGCGGTAAGGCGACCGACGGTGATACGGAAGCGTTGTACGATCGGCCGTTGCCTTTTCTGAAGTATTTCGACGGGCAGGCGGGTGTCCGTTACGATCTTGATTCGAATCCTGGCCGCACCTGGGGGGCACTGGGATTAGAAGGACTCGCGCCCTATTGGTTTCAAGTGGAGCCGACCTTTTATTTCAGCAATGACGACCGGGTCGCGGGCAAATTCTTTGCCACGTACGATCTACTGCTCACGAATCGGCTGATTCTACAGCCTGAAATCGAAATGAATTTCTACAGCAAGGATGAGCCTGCGCGCGGCACTGGTTCAGGTCTTTCGGACCTCGATACCGGCCTGCGGCTGCGTTACGAATTTATCCGCGACCCCGCCTTCAGCCGCAAGGTCGCGCCTTATATCGGATTCGCTTACACGCAGACGTTTGGGGACGCCGCCAGGTTTACGCGTGAAGAAGGCGGCATCGTGCACGACCCGCGCTTCGTCTATGGAATCAGCGTCTGGTATTGAGCTCGCGCATAAGCTCTACGATTCGCCGGCCGCTTGCCGAGGCGTCGGTGGCAACTACTCGAACCACGGCATCACCAAGCGTTCATTGATTGAATACGGATAGGCATGACCCCATTCGGGAAGTTCTTCATAACGCAAATTGTAGCCGAGCTCCCGGAGCATCGCGCAGGTCTGCCGCGTCAACACCTGTCGTTTCTGTGCGCCGCCTGGCAAGTTTTTGCAAGGACGATTAAAGCGCCGAGTATCTGAACTGGAACTCATATTTCTATGGAATACATCGTCCGAGTTGAGATGAAATCGGACGCAAGTAGCTATGCGTCATAAGATGATCTAAGACGCTTCATCTTCACATCATATCATCCTTGACAGTCCTATGATCTTCTTCTACTATCTGTCCCTGCTCGCATGCCGGAATAACCGATGCTGGCCACGCTCTGTAAGAAACGGCCGAAACGACGCAATAAACGGGCTAGAGCACCACGATTGGCTGCGATCGGCGCTGTGGGACCATGCGAGCATCTATTATCTAAACGCAAAATTACTGTCGGAGCGGCCAACGAAAACGAGTTGGTTGTCCCCGATGCTACAGTATCCCGCCGTCATGCCATCCTAAAGCGACGCTTTCGACGCTATCGACTGATTGACCTTGAATCCACCAATGGCACGTTTGTCAATGGTCGGCGCGTTAGGGGACCAACTCGAATCGGCAGAGGTGACGAGGTCCGCTTTGGGGCAGCGCGGTTTGTTTTTCTGGAATCTCCGACTACTCGGGAGGTCAGGAGACGAGTCCCAACCACAACGGTGATCGCCGTGTTCATCGTGATTTTCATTTCAGGATTTGCGGCAACTGAGTATTTCATCAACCGCTCGTTGTCCGAGAAAATAACCGCCGCCGATAACAACGAATCCGCTACGGTGCTGAACCTTGAAAAGGCGCGCGACGAAGCAAAAGCGGTTCTTGAGAGAGAAAGCGCCGAAGAGGGCCAACCGCTCTGGCTGCGCCGTATAAATCACTATCGTGGCTTGGCGAAACTCTCTCCGGTTGTTGAAGATACCTCCTTAAGCCATGCTGATTTTCTGCATGCTCGATATCTTGTCGAATATGAACTGCGCACGGGTTCCTTGCCGTTTGCGCACACGGAAAACCCGAGCGCCCCATACTATACAGCCGAGGGGCTGAAAGCGGCAGAGAATAGTGATCTTGCCGAGCAGAATGGCGAGCAAATTTCGGGAGAGCAGTCCGTTGATGACTGGGTGCGAGGACCATTCCATCGACTGGCAATTCTAACCCCTGGACTACGTCAAGTAGGCCTCGGAAGTTATACGCAAAGCGGACACGAGGCCATAGGATTGTATTTGCAGTCATCGCCGGATGCGCCACATTGGTTTCGCGAGCCGGTCGAATTTCCACCACCCGATTCGATCGTCCCGTTGGCGATCTACCAGGCGGGCGAATGGCCGAATCCGTTGACAAGTTGCCCGGGGTACGTTCCTCCAACTGGTCTGCCGGTTACCCTCCAACTTGGGGCGTGGATGCCGATCCAGGTTACCGATCATTCCTTTAGCCAAGATGGGGAAGCCCTTGAACATTGCGTATTCGATGCAACGTCGTATACGAACGCGGACGCGGCAACCCAAAACTGGGCCCGCATTGGCCTCAAGGGCAATAGTGCAATCGTATTGATACCGCGGCTTCCCCTCACGAGCGGTGAGCGTTACAGCGTGTCAATCACCGCCAATGGCCGTGTCTATGCGTGGTCTTTCGCCGTGCATGGCTGAAGCCCAGAGATTTCTGATTGTGCAGCAGTAAAACGGCCGATACGGCATAAATTCATTTATCGCAGTTTTCCTTCACAGGTGGGCAGCGAGCAGCATTTCAAGACCACTTAATCCTAGAGCCTCAGCCGCCACTCGTTACCGAAGCGATCGAGGGGCAAAAGCTAACGCGGTTCGCTGACAACGATCCATGGTGTGCTTCTTTTTATTTGTCCGCGGGCGCGGGGCGAGGCGTCGGCGGCAACTGCTCGAACCACGGCATCACCATCCGTTCGTTGATTGAATACGGATAGGCATGGCCCCATTCGGGAAGTTCGTCATAACGCAAATTGTAGCCGAGCTCCCGGAGCATCGCGCAGGTCTGCCGCGTCAATTGCACCGGGAAAATGAAGTCGTGCGCGCCATGAATTACATAGATTGGCAGGTCGCGGCCGGCGCCCTGGCTTAAAATGGGTTGGATCATGAGATGGAGCGCGCCGGCGACCGGCGCGATCCCCGCGAACATCTCGTGATGTTCCAAGCCAAGAATGTAGGTAAAGATGCCTCCGTCGGAGAGCCCGGTGAGAAAAATGCGTGAGCGATCGATCTTGTATTCCGCCGCGACTTCCTCAACCATGCGCAGCACCGATGTGCGATCGGGGCTTTGCATGGTCATGGTCCAGGTGTGCACCAGTGACTTCGGCGATAACACGATGTAACCTTTGCATCGGGCCGGCCGCAGCCACGTGAAGATATATTCCCGGCCTTGTCCGTAGCCGCCATGCAGGCAGATGATCAGCGGCCATTGCGACGCGGCGGTGTAATTCTCGGGAACATAGAGTGAATAGTCGCCGCGTGTGTCATTGCGCTCGCGATGGATAAAGCCGACTGGCACGCCGTCGGCGGTGGCGTCAGCGAAGCTCGCGTCGGCGGGGCAGGTAGCACCTTCGCTGACGAAATACTGACCGAGACATGGCAATTCTCTGCGCAATTCGTAGAACAGATATAAAGCCTGGCAAAAATGAGCGCGGCTGTTGAGAAAAGCCAGCGTCCATTGAGGGTTCGCGCGGGTCAGGAACAGCGTCAGTGAGCGTTCCAGCAGCGCGGCGGCCTGGCGGAATCTAAGATGGAATTCCCGCCATTGCGCGGGCGCCTCCAATTCAGCGAAAGGCGCCAAACGCCTGAAGGTATCACCGGTGGCCTGAAGCAGCCGCTCCTGGCTTTCCTTCACCGCGCCGAGGCGGAGATTTTCCTGGATCACCTCGAACGTGCGCAGATATTCGAGCAAGCGAGGCTCAGTTTCGCGCAGCCGTCGCAAATAGTCATTGTCATCCGCGACCATGCTAACCTCGGTTTCGAGCTTACTAAAAAATGGACCGCCGGCCACATCCCAGCGGCGATTTTGTTCCTTGGAACGAACCGAGTCTTGCCGCTTGGCCCTTGACATACTAGGCTGAGTGTCGTAGTTAGCAAGCAAGCGCTTGCTTTAGGGCATACGCGAGCGGAGCGAAAACCGAGCAGGTGCGCGAGCTCTATTCAGAACGAAGGACCGGAAGGCAGCGTCAACGGTACCATTCCAATTGCGGAGACAGCCATGAGTGTCGAAACCCAGCATACTCTCGAAAGCCAGTTCGAAACCCTGTATCAGCGCGATTATTCGGTGCAGGCGCCGGATATGCGCCGTCTTTATGAGAACGCCAAACGCGATCAATGGAACGTATCACGCGATATCGCGTGGTCGGAGCCGGTGAAGCTCGACGGCGGCATTTTCGCCGACGGTCTCATAGACGGTTTCGACAGCGATGTCTGGCACAAGCTCGATAAGAAAACCCAGCGCGAGCTCAACGTCGAATTTTCCTGCTGGCGGTTGTCGCAACTGCTCCATGGCGAAGAGGGCGCGATGCTCGCGTGCAGCCAGTTGGTCGATATGGTGCCGAGCAACGACGCCAAGTTCTTCCAGTCGACGCAGGTGGTTGATGAAGCGCGGCACACCGAGGTTCTGAGTCGGTATCTTAATGACAAGTGCGAGGGCCGGATTTATCCGATGAACCATAATATCAAGCACTTGTTCGATTACCTGCTCGGACAGGGCAAATGGTTCATCAAGACGGTCGGGCTGCAGCTCGTCGCTGAGACCTTCGCGGTGAGTATCTTCCGGATGCTGGCGGAGACCGCGCAGGATCCCTTGCTCAAAAGTATCAGTAAACGGATTTTGACTGACGAATCGCGTCACATGGGGTTCTCGGTGCTCGGGTTGCCCGACACTATTGCCAGTCTTAGCCCTTCGGATATGCGTGAGCTCGAGGATTTTACCGCGGAAGCCTGCCGCCTGGTGTTGCGTGGACAGTTTCCGCGCGAAGCGTACGAACACGCGGGCTTGACCGAAGCGGACGTAAAAGAGATCCAGCGCGTGCGGGTGGAGAAGGCGAAAGACAACGATTACGCCTACTTCCGCCAGACTTTCCGTCGCGAGATGTACACGCAGGTCGTAGCCAATATGAAGAAGGTCGGCCTGATGACCGAGCGCACCGCCGACAATCTGCGCAAGCTCGGCATTAACCCGAATATCGACGGGCGTAACGCGGTACTAGAGACCGAGAGCCTGCTCGCCTGAAGTGACGCGGCTTTAGTAGATCCACGATGTCGGCGACGAGCAGCGCGGCCAGCCGCGTTCAACGCCAGGACAACCGCCGCGGCCAATTACTGGACGCGGCGGCCCGTCTTTTCCGCGAACGCGGATATCATGCCACCTCGATGCGCGACATCGCTAAGGCGGTCGGGATGCTATCGGGGTCAATTTATTATCACTTCGATTCGAAAGAGGAGATGCTGGTCGCGGTTTACGAGGAAGGCGCGCGCCGCTTCTCGGAGGCCGTCGACAGTGCGGTGGCGGGCTCGCATGAACCGTGGGAGCGGCTGCGGCTTGCCTGCGCAGCGCACTTGCGCGCGATGATCGCGTATCGCGATTACACCCAAGTGATGGTGCGGACTTCGCCGGATGAAGCCGGCGATGCGCGATCGCGGTTGCGTGAATTGCGCGGCGACTACGAGTCGCGGTTTCGCCGGCTGATCAACGAACTCAGCTTGCCGGACAACATTGACCGGCGATACCTGCGGCTGTTTTTGATCGGCGGGCTTAATTGGTCACAGGTTTGGTACCACGATAATGGTGACTCGCCCGAGACGGTGGCACAGCGTTTTACTGATCTATTGCGCTGCCGGCTTGAAGTTCCGTAAGGGCGCGCCTTGGCTAGCGTATCAGAGCGTTTGGAGTTTGGTAATTCCGAATTGTCAGAAACTTCTCGGAATCATCCCGTCGTCATCAGCTTTTGCCACCTTCGACCGGACCGCCGGCCGCTTTCCAGGCGCGAAAGCCGCCGCCCATATGACATACGGGTTCCAGCCCCATCCGCTGCGTGATTTGCGCCGCCAGCGCCGAACGTCCGCCGCCGGCGCAGAAAAAGATGAAGCGCTTGCCTGAACCAAAGATGTCCTTGTAGTAAACGCTTTCGGGATCGACCCAGAATTCCAGCATTCCACGCGGCGCGTGAAAAGCACCGGGGACGCGACCGTCGCGATTCAACTCACGTACGTCGCGAATATCAACCAACTGGACATTGGGATCGTCTTTAAGTCGAATGGCTTCCTCGGCGCTGACGGTCTGAATTTCAGCATTCGCTTCGTTGAGCAGATCCTGCACGCTTTTTTTAAGTGTTTGTCCCATCACCGAAACCTCCTGACTCCACGCGCAACGCCCTCTAGGGAACCTCCGCACAAGCCCCGTTTGTCATTCTGAACGAAGCCCGCCATTAGCGCAGGCGCAGGCGGAGCGAGCAAAGGAGTCTGCGACGTGCTTTTAGATTAGTATAGAATCCCGGTAAAAAGCCCGCAAAAGCCAAAAGATCCGGGATTCTTCGCTGCGCTCAGAATGACAGAATTTCCTTGTGC
>JBOHWL010000024.1:0-11461 GCA_050736615.1 Binataceae bacterium (SeqCode)
GAGAAAGTCCACGCCGCGGCCGGTCCCAGTATCGGTGACGTGATTCTCGGTCTGAATGACGGACTGGTCGCAGCGTTCGCTGTGACCTCGGGTGTTGCCGCGGCTTTTACTACCAGCGCGGTGATCATGGCGGGGCTGGCCGAGATGCTCGGCGGCGGCGTCTCAATGGGTTTGGCGGCGTTTGCGTCGGGGCGCGCGCAGGTCGAATTTTACCAAAGCGAGATCCGGCGGGAGAGCGAGGAAATCAAGCGTTGGCCCGAGCGCGAACGTGATGAGATTCGCGGCATCTATCACAGCAAGGGGTTCACCGGCGCGCTGCTCGAGCAGATCGTTTCGCATATCACCTCGGACCCGGCTCGCTGGAGCGGCGTGATGATGCGCGAGGAGTTGGGGTTCGGTGAGGAAGTCAACCAGTCGCCGCTGCGTTCGGGGTTGACCGTCGGGCTTTGCTACGTGCTGGGCGCGTTAGTGCCGCTGCTGCCCTATCTGCTCGCGCGGCCGCCGCTGGGAATCATCATTTCGGCGTTGGCCACCATCGCCGTATTGTTTGCGGTCGGCGCCCTTAAAACCGCGATAACCTCGCGTTCATGGTGGCGCAGCGGTTTGGAAAGCATGGCAATCGGGATAGCGGCGGGAGCGGTGACTTATGGTGCCGGCCTGTTGTTCGCGAATCGCTGAGATCACCGCCGCCGGAGAACGAATTGCGCACCGCGCCCGCGCCGCATCGAGCATCCGCCGCGCGCGACGAACTCATCGACCGCGCGCGTAACCCCGTCACCCCACCATCCGATGACGCCATAGTCATCGCCGGTGATAAATCCGCCGGCTTTCACCTTTGTAAAGTAAGTTTCGAGATCCCGGCGGACGAACTCGTACTGATGATTGCCGTCGATATAGATCCAGTCGAAATACTCATCGTCGAATTGGCAGGCGGCCTCGAGCGAGCTCAGGCGATGCATAATCACGGCGCCAGTTCGAAGCTCCTGCTCGAAGCGCTCGTGCACCTGCCCGCACATCGCATCCATTCGCGCCTGATCGCGCACATGGGCGCGGCCATAAACGGCGCGTTCATAGGTCTCGCCCGGCTCGAATTTCCAGGGATCAATCAGATGAAGCCGGCGCGGGCGCGTAAGCGCGATAATGCGCTCGGAAAAGTCACCTTCCAGCACGCCGATTTCGGCGCATACGGCGCCGCGTGGAAGCTGACGCAACAGTATGGTGCGGTCGTCCTCACGCGCGGTTCGTCGAAACAGGCGCATCGCGGCTCCAACTGAAGATGGGGAAGCGGCGCCTGTTATCCGCCGGTAGTGGCTCGCAGCCGCGGCGGCGCCTGTTTCCATTGTGAAAGGTCGCGGCCGATGAGCTCTTCAAGCGTGGCGACCTCGGGGGCAAACCGGCGGCGTACGCGCGCTTCAATCACCGGGTCCAGTGGCGGGAATTTTGCGCCGCGTTCAAAACAAAAACGCCAGAGGCCGGCGCGGGCGAGCAGATTGATGATGCCCCATGCCTCGCGCCGCTTGAGCGAATCACGCAACTTCCGCGCTTTGCGCGCCAGATAAAGATTCTTCGGCATGCGGCTGAAAGTATTGATGCGTTGGCCCGCGACGGCCGAATGGGCGACGTCAATCCGATTTATGCCGATGAATTCGCAGACCGGGTCGAGATAGGCCTGCGGGTCGCGTTCGAGGTCGTCATAGATGCAGACGAGCACGTTCTCCCTGCCGAAGGTGTCTTGCCACATTTTGAGATTGGCGGCATGACGGTTCCATCCTTCAGGGATATAGGATTCGAAATCGCCGCGTGTCCATACGTTTCGTCGCGCGAGCTTGTAAAAAGAATAAAGCCACGCGACCGGATCGCGGAAGGTGCAGATGATACGGCAATGGGGAATCAGTTGGGCCACCCGCGCGCAGGCCTGGGCCGAACCAAAATAGCTCGGACAGATTTCGCCAGCCGGCAAAGCGGGGTCACAATCGGCGAAATAATTCCGGTACCATTCGACACCCTTGTGCCAGTTGGCAACGAAGAAATCGACTTCTTTGATATTGCGCGGCAGCCCGACGTGACCGCGCAAGACCGCGTCGAGCCACGAAGTCGCACCGCGCGGCGGCCCGACGCCTAAGAAATCCGGCAGCCGCCCGGCCGTTGCGCGATTTGCCATACGAATTTCCCCGACAATCAAACGTGCGGTTTAGTCAATTGGCTCCGAAACCGCAAGCAGACAACCTTCCACTTCCACCGCCAGGGTCATCAGCGCGTTCATTTTCCAGGTAATTGACCGGGCGGCGTCTTCTTCAGTTGCGGACGCGCACGCGTGTTCGGATTCGCGGGTGCTCCAGGCCAGCGGAGCATCAGCACCTCCTCGCGCAAGGCCTCGCCAGTGGCGGTGGCCAGGCGCGTGCGGAACAGGTCAAGGCCGAGCACTTCATAACCGAGTGAAGCGGCGATTCCCGCCAGCAATTGACCGGTGCGAATCATGATTCGCAGATACGAAGCCTGATCCCCCACCACATAGGCGAGCCTCGCGCCGGGGCGCAAAACCTGGCGCAGGTCCGCCAGATGCCGCGCCATCCCGCCGAAATACAGCTTGGTCACGCGCGCGTACTGGCGCTCGAATCCGGAGGTCTTGCCGAGTTCAACCCGCTTGCTCTCGATCGCTTCGGCGATACGCCTGATTTCCGCGTTGCCGGCGATTGAAAGATCGTCCGTATCATCTTTGTACACGCTGCGAGTGTTTGATCTCACCAGATCTCGTTTGAGATGGCGCAGGTCGCGCTGGTCGCGAATAAAGCCGAGCACCAGCGATTCCAGGCGCGTGGTACGCGTATAGTCCTTTTCATTCGGATAAGGAGGCGAAGTGATCACGATGTCCACCGACTGTGGCGCGACGAAGGCCGAAGTGCGACGCGCGTCGCCCAGGTGAACCGTCGCGGGCGCATGCGGACGGCCTTGCACATCGCGCAGGTCACCAGCCATTGCGCGGACGGCGCTGAGCCATGGCCGGATGACTGCGGCGTCGGCTTTGGCCGGTCCAACGCCGACTTCGGGGCCGAATTGAAGATTGCTCGCCTCGAAGACCAGCACTTTGGCCAAGGCGAGGCGTTCATGATTGATGAACCGATGGTCGCCGGCCTCGTCGAGTGTCGCGGTCAGAATCAGCGCCTTATGCAACGGCAGCGGGCTTATCGAATTGCCCAGCAGGAGCTTGCCGGATTCCGCCGGCAGTGCGCGCAATCGGGGCGGCTTCCGCGGCGGGCGCGCGAACAAGGGCAGCGCCAACTCATCCTCGAGCCCTTCACTACGCAGGCGCTCGTTGGCCATCGATGCGACTTCGCGAGCATGGGCGAGGAGGGCGCCCGCGTCGATTTCCCAGTCGGTCTTTACGCTACTGGCTAAATGGGCGGCGGGGTTGCGTTCCACTCCGATACTCGCCAGCCCCAGTCTCTTGCTTTCGACCAGCGTCGTGCCGGTGCCGCAAAAGGGATCGAGCACCGAGCTGTTAGAAGTCGCTTCGAATCTATCAAGGTAGCGGCGCACTAAGTGCGGCGGAAACGAAAGGACGAATCGGTACCAATCATGAACGGCGCGGTCCTCCAGGCGCATCCGATTCTCCGCCTGATTGCCCTCGCGCCCGCTCACCGGCCAAACAGTAGAGCATGCCCGGGCCAGTGTCGATGCTCTGAGGCAATTTCAAAGCTAGCAGCGGAACGCCGGTTGAGCCGGTACTCTTTTGGCACCGCATCCCGGAATTTTCCACCTCCAGCGGTTGTGAAGGGGGTGAAGGCTAGGATAAAATTTTTTGCGATCCCGTTTAGGTATGGCAACTACACGCGACCGATTCGCGCTGATCGAAACTATCTCGGCGATTGGCAGCGAGCCCTCGGCCGATCTGCGCGAAGTCCTCGACCAGATTGTCAGCGTTATTGCTTCGACCATGGAGGTCGAAGTCGGCTCAATCTATCTATTCGACGCGCAGCGGGACCGTTTGGTGCTGTGCGCCACCGTGGGGCTGGACCGCGACTCCGTGGGCCGGGTTTCGATGCGGGTCAACGAGGGCTTGGTCGGCTTGGCGATTGAAACCAATGGCGCGGTGGTGGTCGAGGATGCCATCAGCCATCCGCGCTACAAATATTTCCCGGAGACCGGTGAGGAGCGTTATCACACCTTCCTGGGGGTGCCGGTGCAGGAAGGCCGGCAGCGCGCGCTCGGTGTGCTGGTAGTGCAGACGTTGCGGCGGCGCAAGTTCGCCCGTGATGAAGTACGCTTGCTCAAGACCGCGGCGAGCCAGGTCGCGCAGATCCTCTCGCATTTTCAATTGCGCGAAACCCTCGCCACCAAGGAGAAGGAACGCGACGAGTATCGCCGGCGTATGATCGAGGCCAACCGCCAGCTCAAGGGGTATGAGAAGGTCGGCGGCAAGACCCGCCTGGCAACGCCGGTCAAGATGCGCCGTCCACGACTGGTGGGGCTCGCCGCCGCGCCTGGTTTTGCCCACGGGGTCGCGCATGTGGTCGGCACCTTCCTCAGCACGATCGACCGGAATTTGCGCGCGCGCGAGCCCGCACGCGAATTGAAACGGCTTGAAGACGCGCTGGTGCGCTCGCGGGGTGAATTGGCCGCGCTCAAGGCGCGGATGGCGCCGCTGATGCCGGAGGCGGATCTCAAAATCTTCGACGGCCATCGTTTGATCCTCGAAGATGAGGAATTCGTCAACCGTATTTATGACGCGGTTAACTCCGGCTTTGCCGCCGAAAGCGCGCTGTTCCGCGTGATCGACGAACTTAGCGCCAGTATGCTGGCGTTGGCGGACGGTTATCTGCGGGAGCGCGCGACCGATTTTCGCGACGTCGGCCATCGCGTGCTGCGCCACCTGCGCCAGGAAGATGGCAGAGGAGCATTCTCGCGGCCGACGATTCTGGTGGCGGAGGAACTCACGCTGTCGCAATTGACCTTGGTTTCGCATGAAAACCTGGCTGGTATCGCGCTCCAATCGGGCGGTGTCACCTCGCATGCCGCCATCCTTGCGCGCTCTTTCGAAATTCCCACCGTGGTCGGCACCGAGCACCTGATGGAGTCCGTGACCGAAGGCGACACGCTGGTGGTCGATGGCAATTCCGGAATTTTGTACGTCAGCCCGAGCCCCGAAGTGGAACGCGAATACCAGATGTTGCTCAAGCGCTACGACGCCTTCCGACGCGAGCTGATGGTCGGACAGGAAGAGCCGACCATGATGCGCGACGGTCATCGCGTGCAGATGCTGGCGAATATCGCCTTGCCGGCCGATATCGACCTGGCCTTGCGCTATGGCGCGGAGGGCATCGGGCTCTTACGGTCGGAATTCTCCTTTTTGACCTATGAAGATTTTCCCGATGAAAATCAGCAGCTTGCCCTTTATGGCCGGATACTGGACGCGGTCGCCAATCGTCCGGTCACGATCCGCACTCTGGATATCGGCGCGGACAAGTATCCGCCCTACATGAGGGTGCCGCGCGAGGATAATCCGTTCCTGGGTTGGCGCTCCATTCGCATTTCCCTTGAAATGCCAGGCATCTTTAAAGTGCAGCTGCGCGCGATTCTGCGTGCCGCGGCTCATCATGACGTGCGTATTCTGTTTCCGATGATCTCAAGCCTCGAAGAGCTGCGGCGTGCGCGCGAGTTGCTGGCTGAAGCGCAGGCCGAACTGTACAAGGAAGGCCTCGAGCATAATCCGGATATCGCCGTGGGCATTATGGTGGAAGTGCCATCGGCGGTATGGCTGGCGCCGCGGCTGATCCGCGAGGTCGATTTTTTCTCAATCGGGACCAACGATCTCATCCAATATTTACTGGCCGCCGACCGCAATAACCCGAAAATCGCGCATCTGTACGAACCGCTTCATCCGGCGGTGCTCTCCGCCATCGCCGAAATCACCAATGTCGCGCGTGGTGCCGGCAAGGATGTATGCCTGTGTGGCGAGATGGCGAGCGATCCAATGGCCACGCTGGTGTTGCTGGGGATGGGGCTCGATCAGTTGAGCCTGAGTCCGTTATTTATTCCGGTTGTGCGCAAATTGGTGCGCGACACCAATTACCAAACCGCCCGCGTGATCGCCCACGATACGCTCGAGATGACCAGCGTACAGGAGATCAAGGGCTATTTGATTGAACGCTATCGCGATCTCGGTTTGATTCAGTTGGTCGAGATGTACCGCTAAAACGTGCAAGGCATCGGGCTTGCTGGAAGAACATAAGGGCCGGGCTGAACGGAGCACCGCTCGGTAAAACTGTGAGCTTTTCTGACCGTGCGGTTAGAAATTGCTCGTCATCTAGTATATCCTTGATGAGAGGAGTCAGCGATGCTTGTATTGGTTTGCCTGATCGGGTTCATCTTGTCAGTCCTTGTGGTGAGCCTTTACTGTTTTCTTTTCCGCAATCGCTATCGATGGCAGCCTCCAGTCGAGATGCCGCTGCTGGGCGTTGCGGAAGGCACGCTGGAGCATAGTATGCTGCGGCCGGAACCGTGCCGCACGGTGCGAGTCTACTTCATCAAGCCCTCAAAATATGACGATTTGGGCTATGTGCAGTTTTTCCGCTTCGGGGTCCAGCCCAACAACACGCTGACCGTCCTTAATGCGCTCAACGATCGCTTCAATCAGCGTTATTCGACCGAGCGCAATGTTTATCTCGAGACCGTGATTTGGGACGAAATTGTTGACGGCGTGATCAGCGGCGAAACGATCAAGGCAATCAAGGAGAAAGCTGCCGAGGACGGCGTCGAATTGTTGATCGGGTTGGCGGGGGTGCAGTCGAATCAGTATCCGCGCGGGCGTGACTTGGGACTGCAATTCGTGGCGCAGGGCCTGACCACGATGATGGGCGGCTTTCACGTCAGCGGCTATCCCGAATCGCGCAAGTTCCTCAACAGTTGCGGCATCACCACCGTGGTGGGTGAGGCGGAGAATCTTTGGGCCGATATCATCGAGGATTTTCTGCGCGGCGAGTTGAAACTCGAGTATGCCGTGACCGACGGGATTCGCGCCAAAACTGGCCAGGACGACATTATCGTGCCGGTCATCACGGATGCGCAGCTTCCCGTGGTTGACGAACGCTATCTGACCCGTTTTTTCAACGACGCGATGACCACCTTGGACACCTCGCGCGGATGTCCATTCACCTGCTCGTACTGCAGCGTCAAAAATGTGATGGGCCGGACCATGCGCTCGCGCGAGCCGCATTCGGTGGTGAGCTGGGTGCGCGACGCCATTCGCAATCACGGCATCGAGTCGCTCTTTCTCGTCGACGATGATTTCTTCCGCTCGCCGCGATGGGAAGAAATTCTCAAAGGACTGGTGGAAGTCAAAAAGGAATACCCGCAGCTTTCCTTCATGATCCAGGTCGATGTCGATGCGTCCTGCTATGCGGATCTCGCCGAGGGTGAAACCGAGACGGCCAAACATCGTCGCAGCCGCCGCTTCGTCGAGCTGGCGGCGCGTGCCGGATGCTATCAGGCCTTTGTCGGCATTGAATCGTTGAATCCCGACAACCTTAACTTCGCCACGAAATACCAGAATACCGACGACCGCCAGCGGCGGCTTACGCTCGACGAGGCGTGCGCCCGCGTCTTGAACAAGTATCGGCGGGTGGTCGACAACTGGCATAAGGTGGGTGTCGCCGTGCATGCCGGCTACATGCTGGGGTTCCCGTTTGACGGTCCCGATTGCGGACGTGTGGCCGCGCGCACGCTCAAAAAGCTGGGCTTCGATATCGTTTCGTTCTTTATGATGACGCCTCTGCCCGGCACCGAAGACCAGGTCCGCTATGCCAAGGAAGGCAAGATCATCGACTGGGATTTCAACAGCCTTGACTCACAGCATGTGACGCTGGAGCACGACAAGCTCGATCGCCATGCGTGGCAGCAGGCGTACGAGGATGCCTTCCGTGGTTTCTATTCTTTTGGCAGGCTGATTTACACCGCGCTTTCCGCGGCGGGCGGCCGCAACCTGGTGCCCGAGGCCCGTCGCTCGACCGTCCGGCAATTCGCTTATTATTTTTTCAGTTATCGCCTGGGACGTCATCCGATGGTCGGTGGGGTGTGGCAGATTCGCCGTCGCGATGTGCGGCGCGGTGCCGTGACCGACGAGGAGGCGCGACGCCAATATCTCGGCGGCCTGCGTTTTGACGCGATTCTGCGCGGTGACGACGGTGGCTTCGCGGGCGCGCCGGCGTGATAATTTCCGAAGCACAAATTGACTCGCTCGCGAATTTTCTCGTTCATGGTTTGCTTGAGCGCGAGTCGATCAAGCCTCGCACCGACGAGAAGGACTTGGTGGCGTGCGTGGTCGAGATGATGTCGGATAATTTCGAAACCGAACGTCGGCTTGACGACGAAGCGGAGCGGATGGCGGCGGAGCAGGCCCGCGTCAATCCGGGCATCGATCCCACCCGCATGCGCACGCTGATCAAGCGGCGGCTTGCGCAAAAGCGGGACTTCACGCTTTAAGGCCGGCGGGGCATGAAACTGAGCGAGGCGCGGGTGCTTTATCTGGCGCGCGAAGCTCTGGCGCGGATGCGCGATGAGAGCTTGGTTGAAATACCGAGCTTCAACGTCGCCCTGCGTCACGCACGCGAGTTGATTGAGCAATGGGGTGAACGCGGCGAAACCATCGACGAGGCCGCACGCCGCAAGATTGCGTCCCTCAAGCGCGGCGTGGTCGAGGGCAGCGCCGAATGGAATATCCTCTACAGGCGTTACCGCGAAGAGGGATTGCGCAAAAAAGGCCCCGCCCGCTGAACCCCGCAGGCAGTTTCTGAAAAAGACCGGGGCAAATTCAAATAGAAGTCCGCGAGGTGCGCCGATCAATGGAGCAGCGGGAATATTTGCGGCTGACCGACGAATGTCTGGCGCGTGTCGCCCGATGGCTCGAAGGACTCGATCCAGACGAGGTTGACTACACCACCGGCGACGGAGTTGTCACCATCGAGTTCGCCGACGGGACGCGCTTTATTTTGAGCCGTCAGGCGGCGACCAGCCAGCTCTGGCTGGCGGCGGGCGCTCACGCCTCGCATTACAACTGGGATGGCCTTGCGCAACAATGGATGGACGACAAAGACGGCCATCCGCTGCCGCAACGCCTGGCTGAAGCGATTTCGGAGCGACTCGGGCATTCGGTTGATTTTAATCAGGTTTAAATCCTTCCGAAGCATAATTCTGCGCGTTTGAAACGCGAAAGTGCCTGAATTTGCACTTGATCTCGGTTGAACCCAGCCAAAGATGACCTGACGATGAATTGTGACGCGACGCTATTGCATTCGTCGGCACACCAGCTAAATTGAATTGGCACTCTCGAATCGAGAGTGCCAATTGACAATCCCGAATTGGTGATTAGGTTTCGAAGCGAACAAAGCCCGGTGCGAGGGGCGCTAAAGCTTTAAGGAGGCGTTTGCTAATCATGAAAATCAGACCGTTGGGTGACCGCATTTTGGTGAAGCGAATTCAGGAAGAGGAAAAAACCAAGGGCGGCATCATCATTCCGGACACCGCCAAGGAAAAGCCTCAGGAGGGCAAGGTCGTCGCGGTCGGCAAGGGCAAGGTGACGGAAGAAGGCAAACTTCTCACGCCTGACGTCAAAGCGGGCGACCGCATCCTGTTTGGCAAGTATTCGGGCAGCGAGGTCAAACTCGAAGGCGAGGAGCATCTGATTCTGCGCGAGGACGATATTCTGGGCGTGCTGGAAGGTTGAGCCTGGTTTCCGCAGTGCATCAAATACTCACTTTCGCGAATTCATCAGGAGAGGCAAAACAGCTATGCCAGCCAAGTTAGTCCGTTTTTCGCAGGACGCCCGCGAGAAAATTCTCCGCGGCGTCAATGTACTCGCCGACGCGGTGACCGTCACGCTGGGGCCCAAAGGCCGCAACGTGGTGCTCGAAAAGAGCTTTGGCGCGCCGACTGTCACCAAGGACGGAGTGACCGTCGCCAAGGAAATCGAACTCGAAGACAGGTTCGAGAATATGGGCGCGCAGATGGTCAAAGAGGTTGCCTCCAAGACCTCCGATATCGCTGGTGACGGCACCACCACGGCGACCGTGCTCGCCCGCGCGATCTACACCGAAGGGATCAAGATGGTCGCGGCGGGTCATGACCCGATGTCGATCAAACGGGGCATTGACCGCGCGGTTGAAGCCGTGACCGCCGAGCTCAAGACGCTTTCCAAGCCCACCAAGGACCGGCGTGAAATCGCCCAGGTTGGCACCATTTCGGCCAACAACGACTCCACCATCGGCGACATTATCGCCGAAGCGATGGAGAAGGTCGGCAAAGAGGGCGTGATCACAGTCGAGGAGGCTAAGGGCCTCGAAACGACGCTCGAAGTGGTTGAAGGTATGCAGTTCGACCGCGGCTACCTGTCGCCGTACTTCGTCACCGACCCGGAGCGGATGGAGGCAAAGCTCGAAGACGCCTACGTTCTTATCAACGAAAAGAAAATTTCCGCGATGAAGGACCTGCTGCCGATCCTTGAGGCCATCGCCAAGACCGGCAAGCCGTTCATCCTGATTGCCGAAGACGTCGAGGGCGAGGCGCTCGCGACGCTGGTGGTCAATAAGATCCGCGGCACGCTGTCGTGCGTGGCGGTGAAGGCGCCCGGCTTCGGCGATCGTCGCAAGGCGATGCTCGAGGACATCGCGATTCTCACCGGCGGCAAGGTAATCGCCGAAGAACTCGGCATCAAGCTCGAAAGTATCAGCTTGCAGGACCTCGGCCGTGCCAAGCGGCTGGTGATCGATAAAGATAACACCACGGTCATCGACGGCGCGGGCAAGAAGGCCGACATCGAAGGGCGCATCAAGCAGATTCGCGCACAAATTGAGGAGACCACCTCGGATTACGATCGCGAAAAACTGCAGGAGCGGCTGGCCAAGCTGGTCGGTGGCGTAGCGGTGATCCGTGTCGGGGCCGCGACCGAAATCGAGATGAAGGAAAAGAAGGCGCGGGTCGAAGACGCGCTCCATGCCACTCGCGCGGCGGTCGAAGAGGGTGTCGTGCCGGGCGGCGGAGTGGCCCTGATTCGCTCGTCCTCCGCGCTCGAACAATTGCATGCCGGCGGAGAAGAGGAAAAGGTCGGCATCAACATTATCCGCAAGACGCTCGAAGATCCGGCGCGCTGGATCGCCACCAATGCGGGCTGGGAAGGCTCGGTGGTGGTCGATAAGATCAAAAACAACAAGGGCTCCTTCGGCTTCAACGCCTCCACCGAGGAGTTCGAGGACCTGATGAAGGCCGGGATCATCGACCCCACCAAGGTTGTGCGCAGCGCGTTGCAGAACGCCGCGTCGGTCGCGGGCCTGCTGCTGACCACCGAATGTATGGTCGCGGAGAAGCCCGAAGAGAATAAGGGCGGACCGGGTGGCGGCGGAATGCCGCCGGGAGGGATGATGTAACTAGCCCACCGCGCTGGTTTGAGATTTATAGAGCGGCGGTCCGTTTG
>JBOHWL010000025.1:0-8532 GCA_050736615.1 Binataceae bacterium (SeqCode)
GTTCGACGGTGCGGTCGATTCCGGGGTACTGCACCTTGACGGCGACTTCCTCGCCATTTTTAAGCCGCGCGCGATGGACCTGGCCGAGCGAGGCGGCGGCGAACGCGGTGGTCTCGAAACTGCTGAAGAGCTGCTCGGGAGATTTGGCAAACTCGCGCTTGATCTGCTGCGCGATTAAGGAATAGTCCATCGGCGGCGCGCCCGCCTGGGTCGCACGCAGGATATCGATGGCTTCGCCAGGCAGCAGATCCTCGCGCATCGAGAGCATCTGAATCAGCTTCATGAAGGCGCCGCGCAACTGCTTGGAACCCTCGACGATACGCCGCGCATTCTTAAGATGTGTCTCGAGCAGCTCGCGTTCGTAGCGGTCGATGTTGAGAAAGGGCCGCCGGAGCGAAGTCCACAGATAACTCGAACCGACCTGTGAGGCGAGGCCGCCGATTTTTATCGCGCGCCGCGCACGCCCGCTGGTAAGAGGCTTGCGCTGCGCCATCACGTCCCGCCGTCGCGGTCCAGTCCGACCCGGTTAATCAAAGTGGCGGCGAACGCCGCGCCGAAACCGTTGTCGATATTCACGACCGTAATCCCACTGGAACAAGTATTGAGCATGCCCAACATCGCCGCAAAGCCGCCCATCCCGGTGCCGTAGCCCACGCTGGTTGGCACCGCGATAATCGGTTTATCGATCAGACCGGCCACTACGGAGGGCAAGGCGCCTTCCATCCCCGCGATTACAATCAGCACGCTGGCGGCATGCAGCATCGCGAGCTTCGCAGTCAGCCGATGCAGCCCGGCCACACCCACATCATAGAGCCGCGCCACCCGGTTGCCGAACAGTTCCGCGCACAACACCGCCTCTTCGGCCACCTGGATGTCCGACGTGCCCGCCGTGATCACGGTCACGATACCGTGGCCGGAGATGACCGGCGGTTCGCTCAAGGCCGTGCCAATCAGCGCCTCGGCATGATAATCGAGCGCGGGCAATTCGCGTTTGATCACGCGCGCCTTATCGGCGGTCAGGCGCGTGACGATAAAATTAGCGCCCGCTTCGACCATCCGATGAGCAATCGAGACAATCTGCGCGGCGCTCTTGCGCTCACCCAGCACCACCTCGGGCACGCCGCGGCGCAGCGTGCGATGATAATCGAGCTTGGCGAAGCCCAGATCGGCAAACGGCAGGTCGCGCAAACGCCTCATTGCGGCCGTAGCGCTCAGTTGGCCGGCCGCCACCTGCTCCAGAATGCGGCGGATGCTTGCTTCGGTCATGGCCGTCGCGCCGGCTCGATGCGCACCGGATGGTCGAGCAACAGGTTCAACTCGCGTACCGCGCGCGCGTCGCTGCGGGTCACCGTGATCATCACGTCGCCCGCCCTCAGTTGCTCACCCGGTTTGGGAATATGGCCCAGCCGCTCGACCACAAGGCCACCAATCGTAGCATACTCGCCGCCCTCGGGCAGCTTGAGGCCGAAGCGTTCGTTGAGTTCCGCCACTTCGGCCTGGGCCATCACGCTCAGCGCGCGGGGACTGGTCAGGCGCGCGAACTCCTCGCGCACGTCATGTTCGTCCTCGATATTGCCGACCACCTCCTCGAGCAGGTCTTCCATGGTGAGAATGCCGGAGGCGGCACCGTATTCGTCCACCACCACCGCCAATGATTCGCGTGTGCGCTGGAGCGCGAGCAGAATTTCGTCCAGCGGGGTGGATTCGGGGAAATAGCTCACCGGACGCATCACCTCGCGCACCGGCCGGCTGAGATCGGGCGCTTCGAGTAAATCGAAGGCGTGCACCACGCCGATGATGTTGAGAATGCGCTTGTGAAAAACCGGAATGCGCGTGAAGCCCTCGCGCCGCACCGACTCGATCACGCCGCCCAACGAGATATCGTCGGGCACTGCCTCGACCCGCAGCAGCGGCACCATCACCTTGCGCGCCTCCGAGCGGGTGAAGCGCAGGATACGGCCGATCATCTCGCCTTCGGCTGGCTGGATCGCCGCCGCATCCTCGGCGACGATCGCGGCTTCGGGCTGGCGATGAATCAACGTGGTGAGGTCCTCGCGGCTGAGAAAGACGCTGTCGCTTTCCGGCGGCACGCCGGCCAGGCGCCGCAGCGCGCCGCTTAAGGCCGTTTCGATTATCAGCAGCGGCGCCAGCACGGTGGCGAGCAGCCGCAATGGCCGCGCCACAATCCGCGCAAACCCGAGCGGCGCCCGCAACGCGATCATCTTGGGAATGGACTCTCCCAACAACAGCGACACCGGAGCCAGGATGAATGGCGCCCAGAATGAAGTATGCGGTCCCAGCGTGGCGAAAAACGAAGTGAGCACCGCCGCCGCGATCACGGTCGCCAGATTGTTCCCACTTAGCATCAAGGCGACGATCCGCTCGCGCCGTCCCAGTAGACGGTCGAGCAACGCCGCCTCCTTGTCTCCCAGTTCACGCCCTGCGCGCACTTTGAGTTCATCGGCCGCGACCAGGGCGATTTCACAGGCGGCAAAAAACGCCTGGCACACCACGCAGGCAATCACCACGGCGACTACCATCCATAGCGTCATCGCCGCAGCCTCACCAGCTCGACGGTGGCGCCGCGCACGCGTTCCACCGCGCCTTCGAATTCACCCAGATGGAAGGTTTCGCCCGGCCGCGGCACCCGTCCGAGCCTGCGCAGCAACAGGCTGCTGAGGGTCTGTGGACCGCTCGCGGCCAGAAGATGGCCATTGCCCAGAGCCTCGTTGAGTTTGTCGACCTCGATGGCGCCGGACACCAGCCATTCGTGATCGCCGCTTTGCGTCAGCTCGGGCCCTTCGTAATCGAATTCGTCGCTGATTTCGCCGAATAACTCCTCGAGCAGATCTTCGAGTGTGATCAGTCCGAGCACGCGGCCGTACTCATCGACCACCAGGGCGAGCTGAAAACGTCCGTGGCGCATCTCGTCGAAGAGCTCACCGAGCTGCTTGCCGGTTGGTACGTAGTAGGCCGGCCGCAAAAGCCGCGAAAGCCGCACCTGAGGCTCCAGACGGCGCGTGACCAGGTCCTTGACGTGGAGGATGCCGACAATATTGTTGGGATTGCCCCGATAGATGGGCACGCGCGAAAAATGGCCGTTGACCACTGCGCCCAGCAGTCTATCCGGAGGCAGATCGATATCCAGGGAGAAGATCTGGTCGCGCGGAGTCATGATTTCGATCACTCGGCGGCTGCCGAAATCAAACACCTTGTGAATCAACTCCCGCTCCTGCGGTTCCACCTGCCCCTGGAATTCACCCACCCGCAGAAGTGCCTTGAACTCCGCTTCGGAAACCGCTTGCGGACGCGCCGCGCCCGCTTCCGGAATAAACCATTTGACCAGCGGATGAACCACCACGAGCAGCGCGGCAAGCGGCCGCGCTGTGATGCGCGCGATACCGGCCGGGAAGCCCAGGGCGAAAGTCTTGGGCGTGATGTCGCAGAACAGCAGCACCACCACGAACATCAGCGGCACCGCGACCCACTTGCCGGCCGGGCCGAGCCATTCGAGCAAAAGAATCGTCGCCAGGCATGCGGCGAACACGTTGAACGATTCGTTGAGCCCGATCACCAGCAGCAGCGATGCCAACGGCCGCGCCATCAAGCGCTCTACCGCACGCCGGACCGCGACAGAAAGCTGGCCGCGCGTATGCTCCATGCGGATCAGGGCGAAAATCGCGGTCTCGGAGGCGGCGCAGGTCGCACTCAGGATCAACAGCACGATTACGATCGGAAGCAGCGGCATCACGGTCTCAGCGGGTGGCACGCAATTGATCGAAGCCGCGTGGGAACTTGCCGTTGTAACCCGCCAGCGTCGCGCGCTTACCACGCGTGATCACGCCGATACGGCGCACTGCCACGCCCAAACGGCGTGCCAGCGCGGCTTCTTTCGCTCCCGGACGCAGGCAGAACAGCAATTCGTAATCTTCGCCGCCGCCCAGCGCGAGTTCCACAGCATCGCCCATCACCGCGCGATAAGCCGAAGACAACGGCAGCGCCTTGGCGTCAATTGCCGCGCCCACGCCGCTGCGTTCGAGGATATGCCCGAGGTCCTGCCACAGGCCGTCACTAATATCGATCGCGGCGGCGGCTGGACGGATGCGGGTGAGCCGTTGACCCGCCTCAAGGCGGGCTACGGGCTTGCAAAAGCGCGCGATCAGGAAAGCGCGGGCGGCGCCGCGCGCGCGCCGTTGACCGTTGAGGATGGATAAACCCGCCGCCGCGTCGCCGACCGTCCCGGTGACATAGATCTCGTCGTCGGGCTGCGCGGTATCGCGCCGCAGCACCCGCACACCGGCGTCGCCCCACAGCGCAATCGTGATCGCCAAAGCGTCCGCACGGGTGATATTGCCGCCCACCACTTCGGCGCCCGCCGCCGCCGCGGCAGCGCCCAGTCCGGCATAGAGGCGGTCGAAAAAACGTGTGCCGAGGCCCGGCCGAATCGCCAGATTGATCACACAGAAAACCGGCCGCCCGCCCATCGCCGCAATATCGCTCAAGTTAACCGTGAGTGCACGCGCGCCGAGCGCTTCCGGCGTCGTCCATTCAAGCTTGAAATGGACCTGCTCGACCATCGAGTCAATCGTGACGAGTTGCGCGCCACGGCTGCGGGCGAGCAAAGCGCAATCGTCACCCGGCCCGATCAGTGTACGACGCCCGCGCTCCAGCCCGGCGCATAATCTGGCGATCAGCTCGAATTCTCCGGGCGGTGGTTTCACGAAACGCGCCGGGTAGGTTCGATAACGGTGTGGAACGGAATCAGGGACAATCCAGCGGCGCTTTAAATCGCCGCGCCTGAAGCAACAACAGTTTCACGTTTAGAGGCTAGACTATCACAAAATGCGCGGCAAGCCGCCACGCCTTCGCATAAAACGCGGGCCCGCCGGGAAAATTTCCCGGCAGACCCGTTGCTGAGAAGTTTCAATCGCGGCCGCCGCGGTTAGCGCATAATCTGCATCAGACCGCCCGGAGTGGAGTAGCGCGCGATATTGTTGTATTCGTGAGGAACGTTTTCGTTGGCCCGCAAACCGTCGCTCTTACCGTCGCGATTGGCGGTAAGGACATGGCTCGCGTGGTCATTCTGCAAATCCCAGTACTGCTCGATTATCGAACCGCTGTAACCCACCATGCCGATTTGCGGAACCTTGTTAGGCTGGGCATGGATACTGACGATCTTCCACAACTTCATGTTGGCGTCGTACAGCTCTTCCCACACCTGATGCCAGAAGTGGGTGTCAACGTACATAATGCGCGCGCCATAGCAATAGCCGGCGCGCTCAGTCGGCACCCGCACGGCATCGATCACATCGACCGGCCGCAGGCTCCACGGACCCCACGATGGTTTGGACCATCCCAGCGGCATGTCATACTGCGCCGGAAACTGGCCGTCGGCGTTGGTCAGGTCCGTCAACGCAAGAATCTTGCGCTGGCCCAGGAACTTCGCGTTGAACAGCGACAACCCGCCATTATAGCCGCCGCGCTGATCGTCGTGCGTCATGTCGCTGCCGAACAATGGCGCGCATCGTGCCGATACCGCCAGGCGCAAGGTGCGGCGCAGCGCCGGCACGAACACGTAATTATCTTCCATGCGGTTGAGGTCCTGCCAAAAAATGGTGAGGTCCGCCGTATAGCGCGATTGCTCCGGCGCCTCCACCATCAGCCATTCCGTGTACCAGGAGCCCGCCGCCTGAGGCTCCGTGCGTGGTACGCCGGGGTCAGTGTTGTAGGCGAGCTGACGATAAACCACCGCGGTTTCGGTACAGGCTTGGTTGTCGAAGCGATCCACCGTACAGAAGCGGGCAAGCCCGCTGGTGGGCGATAATGAGAGCAGATGAGGCGCGTAGGTGAACCAGATATTGGCCAACACTTTGTAGCCGCGGTCGGGTTCTTGCGGATTAGGGAAGGGCTGCCCCGCGACATAGCCCGCGACGTTCATATGCCCGTCGCTCTGATGAACCACGCGGGTCTGGCTACCGTATTGCTCACTGGCGGCGACGTAGGCTTTCGGCAATGGGTAAACCACCGTCGGGCCAACCGGCATTTCGACGTCGGCCGGCATCTTCCAGAAGTATTTGCCTTCGAACAGGTCGATCATTCCAGGCGGCATGTACTGCTGATACTGCCGCCAGTTGGACATGTTGATGACCGTGCCGGGCTTGATCGTGTCCTGATGAGCCGTGGCCGTAAACCAACTCGACATCGTTTGCTGCGGCGTTTGCGCCATCGCCAGCGCCGGCCATAGCGCGACGGCGAGTGCGCAGAGCAGGAATTTGCGGGTCATACTCACGTTAATTGCTACGTGGTTTCTCCGAACTTTCATCACGTTTTGGTCCTCCCCCGAATGACTGGAGGGGTGAAAATCAATTTTCCATTCAGCTTAAAAATGTGTCCGTCGGTGCTGTGGAGGCGCGCGTCCATCATGTCCCGGTAAAATTTGCCCTCTCATTGATGATCTCCGAGTTTTTGGGCTAGCTTGTCCGCCGCGGCTGGCGAGAATCGCCAGCGAGCCATTCACTTCGAGTCATATTTTGGAATTAATCGAGAATCGGAAATTTCAACTCAGCGCCGCCACGGAATGAAGCTCGGAGGCGAAACTTCAGGTGCTCATCATCCAAAAACTGATAACCCCGTTGAAAACTAGCGCCATTCAAGCAGAGCGGGACGAGGATTGCCAACCTTCAGTTCGATTGAATATCGTCGAAGGCGGCGGGCCATTTGCGGTATCGTGCGCAATGGCGCGGTAAACTGGGCGGATGAGCAACCGCCAATCCCGCCGATTCATGCGCCTGATGCTCGCGTGCGCGCTGGTGGCACTTCTATTCGCATCGGACGGCTCGGCTGCGGCGAAACCGGCGGCCGCCGGACCGCCCGCGGTCGCGATCGTCACGCCCCAGGGCCGTCAGCTAGCCGTGGTCAACGTGGAATTGGCGCAGACCGACGGCCAGCGTGCATTTGGCCTGATGTATCGACCGCATCTGCCCGAAGATGCCGGCATGCTGTTCATCTTCCAAAAAGCGCAACATCTTACCTTCTGGATGAAGCACACCGAAATTCCGCTCGACATGATTTTCGCCGACGCCTCGGGCACAATCGTCGGGATTGTCGCCAATGCCAAGCCCTATTCGCTGCGCCCGCTGAGCGTCATCGGCGAAGCGCAATATGTGCTTGAAGTCAACGGCGGCTTTGCCCGCCGTCACGACCTTGCCAATGGCGATCGGTTGCACTTTATCGGCTTTACGCCGAAGCCAAAAAATTGAGCCAGGCTGACCAGACTGCCGCGGCTCCGCGCAAGGTTTATCCTGTCATTCGAGTGTCGTTAGAGAACCTCTGCACAAGCCTCGTTTGTCATTCCGAGACCAGCTTCGCCTTCGGCTGCGCTGGTCTCGGAATGGCAGATATAAATTGCGCATACGCTAACCTGCGCCACGCAGCTCGCGCCGCCGCGCCGCGTCCGGCCCGGCGCCGGTTTTGTCCGCCAGGTGCCAATAAAAGGTGCCGGCCACGCCGAGCGCGTAGAGCACCGTAAAAAATATCGCGGGCACCCAGAATTGCGTCAGCACCGCGCTATGCGCGGGCACGTTGGCCGCCAGGAATCGGTACCAGATAAGCTTTTCAATGATGAAGTAGACCAACGCGACTATCGCGCACAGCCGGCTCTTGCGGTAGATGCCGTAGCCGAGTGCGAGCAGGATGACGGCTTCGATCAGGGCCAGTGGGCTTTCACCCAAGCGCACGATATAGATCGTGACCAGCGCGCTGATCAACGCCGCGATCCATCCGCAGGCGACCAGCCATTGTGCCGTAGTTCGATTCATCGCGATTCCTTTGAAAAACCTGCTGGCGCGCACCGGGAAGTCCCGGTCTTCAGGCGCGAGCACGCGATTGCTATGTTTTACGATCGCGTCGTATCCTGACATGATACACGGGATTAAGTGATGGGTCTTAAAGAGAATATCCAGCGAGTCCAGGAGTTAACGCGCCAGGCCGAGCTGGCCGGCGGCGCCGAGCGTCTGCGCCGCCAGCGTGAAGCGGGGCGGATGACCGCGCGCGAAAGAGTCGACTCTTTGCTCGACCGCGGCTCTTTTGTCGAGCTCGACAAGTTCAAGATGCATCGTTGCGGCGATTTCGACATGGCCGAACGGCGCATTCCCGGCGACGGCGTGGTGACCGGTTACGGCGCCATCGACGGCCGCCAGGTCTGCGTTTTTTCCCAGGATTTCACTGTCTTCGGCGGTAGTTTGTCGGGCGCATTCGCGGAAAAAGTTTGCAAGGTGATGGATTTGGCGGCGAAGGTCGGATGTCCGGTGATCGGGCTCAACGATTCCGGCGGCGCGCGGATTCAGGAGGGAGTGGTTTCGCTCGCGGGCTATGCCGACATCTTTTTGCGCAACGTGCTGGTTTCGGGCGTGGTGCCGCAAATCTCGGCGATTATGGGGCCATGCGCCGGCGGCGCGGTCTATTCGCCCGCGATGACCGACTTTATCGTGATGGTGCGCGATACTTCCTACATGTTCATCACCGGCCCGGACG
>JBOHWL010000026.1:0-13584 GCA_050736615.1 Binataceae bacterium (SeqCode)
ATGCGCCACCGTACAGATTGTTAAACGCGATAATGTTGAAATTGCCGGGGTACGGAGTGCCGCCGGTCGGTAGCGTGAAGACGACGAAATCGTTAGTGCAACTCGGCGTGCTGCCGGCAACGAACGCGGCCGGATAGGTCGGGCTGGCTAAATTATACGCAACATCGCCCATCGAGGTGTTCCAGTCACGTTTGACCTTCACTTTATGGTGCTTAGCGAACTTGGGAAAATGGGCTTTCTTGTGCTTCTTTGCCATTCTTCCGGCGAAAAATGAGTCGACCGACGTGTCACCATTAACGCTTGCCGCCTCGATTTCAGGCCGATGACGCAACATCTGCTGGATCCAATAGCGCGGCTGCCGCTGCACCGCACCCTGATTGGCACCGTTGGATGAGTAGACGACATGCCGGCTGGTCCAGTCATAGGGAAGCCCCTGGCCCTGGTTCAGAGGCGCGGGCAGCCATTGCGCCGAAGCCACCCAGGTGAACCCAAACAGAACTATCGCGACCGCAGCCAATTTACACAGATTTCGCATCATATTGCTCTCTAAATCGGGTCTCGCCAGTCAATTCGCCGCTGCTAATGTCGAAAAGCTCGCGTAGTCGCTTCGAGCAGCTTTAGCGGCAATTCGTCACGTATAATTACCACAATGAGCTATTCTATGGCAACCATCGGATTCAGAGGCTGAATATGCTTCGAGACGCTTCCAGGGCGCGTCGCACTTCATTTGATGTTTTCTTCGAGGCGCACGCCTGCAACTGTGTTCAGAAACGCTCACCGTGACTTATTCAAGATTTTGCTGATAAAGGCTGACAGCACATTCATACGTAGTTTGTTCTTGGCCATTATAGTTGGGACAGCGCTGTGCGAGCGGCGTCATGAAATAGACGTCGGTAGTGATGCTGGAGGAAGCATCCGCAGTGTTATCGATTGCAATTCCACTGGTGCCGCCGGCCGCCGCCCGATGCGCGCTGACCGCGGATGGAAAGCCATGGGTAATGTCGAATGAAACGATGCATCCGTCCCGTTCACCGCTTACGCAATTGTTGCTCAGCCCCAGGAACAAGCGGTCGATGATGGTACCCGTGGTTGCGTTCGTCACCGCGTTCTCAGTCAAGAGCGAACAGGCCTGCGTCGCGGGAAGATTCGTCACGCTCGCCAACGAGAGTGGAGTGGCTACCGGAGTGGTGCTCAATACGCCTTTGGTCAGTGCGAACGCGTAAAGATAGGCGGGGAAATGGCTGTCATTCCGCTGCTGGCCGCAGGCGTACAAGGAGCCGCTGCCATCGGTGGAATTGAAATAGGTGTTGTCGAAGGTGCCGCCGTGGACAGGATCCCGCGTTCCTCCCTCGTTGCTGATATGCGCGACCACGGGCGCGGCACTCAACGTCGTATCGGTCTGCACCACTGAGGAGAAGCCGTCACCGGCGGGATCACCGTTGGAGAAGACCAGCACCTTCTGCGTGCTCGAATCGATTACCGGCGCCTCAATCACATTGGTATTGCTGACCGGGTAGGCGCTCTGTCCGTCGGCGGGCCGGCCGACGCATGGCGCCTGAGTCCCGGCCAGGCAGGTCCCGGATGAAGTGGCATTGGTGCGGAAATACCACAGGTCACCGCCGCCATCGGCGGCAAACACATTTTGCGAGACCGAATCGTAGACCGGCGGTGTTAGAAAGCTGCTGCCCGTGCTGACGGCGGGCTCCTCGGCGGTGCCCCATCCAGGTTTAATTCGCGGTTGTCCGCCAAAAACCGGCGTGATCGCATAAAGGTCGCCACCATCGTCGGTGACGTAGGCGGTATCCGTGGCGTAGTCGACATAGGGTGAGGAAAGTGTCGCGCTGTTCAGGCTCGAATAGGTCAGGCTGTACTCGCATGGCGCCACGCCGCCATTTTTAGTGCAATTCGGCAACGCGGCGGTCGGCGCCGGAAAGTCAGGGAGTGACGACGGCGCCGGGGCCCATTTGAGTACGTGGAAAATCGCGGTGCCGCCGGCGTTGTCGTTTTCGATGAAGGCGACCTCGCTGCCGTCCAGTGACAAGACCGGCGCACCATTGAGGCCGCTCTGTGAGCTATTGCCCGAAGTACTCGCGTTGTAGGCGAAGTACACGCTCGGTCCCTTACAGGCGGCATAAATCTGATTAAAGCCGATTAGATTGAATCTGCCGCCGGCATCGCCCTGCGCATCGTGGCCGGTGTTATTGAGCGTGTACACGACGAAATCATGCACGCAGTCCGGCGTTTCTGAACTTGGATTGGCGACAAACACCGCGGGGAAAGTTGGACTAACCGGGGTCAAGTTGGTGGCCAGCGCCGCGATCCAAGCACCCTTCATCCTGGACTTCGCTCGTCCGCTATCACGCCTGCGCCGATTGTCATTGCGTTCAAACCCGCGCAACGCCAATCGCGCGCCAACGGCACCTGATGGATCGTTCCGCGACGCCGCGGCGTCGCGCATAGGTCCACGCCGAATTCGCTGCAGCCAATACCGGGGATCATGCCGCACCTGATCAAACAGCGGCGTGCCGGGGTTGGGCTGGGAAAAAATCACATGCCGGTTGCTCCAATCGATCGGAACACCCGGCGCTGGCGTGGTGACCGTCGATTCATAACCGTCGATTGCCGCACGATCACGGGACGGTGCGGATTCCTGGGCTGTTGAAATCGCGACCCCAACGAATAGCGACGCGACAATCGCGAGAAAGGCGTAGCGATCCATGCTGCGATAAACCCTCTTGAACGATCCAAGCGTGAAAAGTCGCACGATCACGCGCTTAACGATAAAATCATCTGATCGAAGTCAGTTAGACCTCTCTATACAATTTCGTTGACGTAAAACAAAGTGCTTTCACTGTAAAAGAATTCCTGGCTTGCTCGTCATCGTGAAAGGCAAGCAGCCGCGCGCACCGATCGGCCAGCAGCCTTCTTCCGAATCGGCTAGACGGGGCGTGACTGCCTGAAAGAGGTCAGAAATTGATGCGCGATTCTGAGCGGTCGCACGGCGTAATAGGCGGGCAGCAACGCGTTGGGTAAACGGCAATATGACCAGTCGAGAACGGTCGGCGCGAGCATATGCACGGCGCAATAGCGCATACGCTCCCGCCGCGTCTCAATCGCGCTAAAGCCAATCCCGAATTGGCGCGCCGCCGAGCGCTCGCGACAGGTAAACATCGCGGCGGCAATCCGATGCGCCAGCGACAAGCCAGCGCGGTCCTCACGTGCCGCCGTCATCACCTCATTGGGGAACTCCGCACCAAGCAGCCCCGCGGCAAGAAGCACGCCCAGGCGCAACATCCGGCCCGCCCCGCTTGACCGCGCGCGCCCCATCACCACTTTCCAGTTGAAGCACTCGGTACGCTGTGTTAGGCGCGCGACATCACAGACCTGGCTCAAGGACGGCCAGCCATGGCGGGAGGCATGCACGCACAGATAGATGATCAGGTCTTCCGGCGTCAGTGCGAACACCGGGGCGCCTTCCAAATCGACGGCAATCGCCCGTTCGAAGACTTTGTCACCGTCGGGCCCGAACGCATAATGCCGCGGAGACAACCGCCAATGCAGATCGACCATGACAGCGGTCTCGGGATTGCGGAATTCGGCCTCAACGATGTTGAAATGGCCGGAGTGAATCGCCGTCAAGTTGTAATTTTCTGAACGATAGTCGAGCGCGCCCAGCGGTGCCGCGATGCGTTCGAGGTCGCGCTCCCGCACCAGCAGATCCAGGTCCGCGAAGACCCTGAAGAGCGGATCACCGTAAGCGAGCAGAGCCAAGACCGGCCCCTTGACGGCAATCAGCGGAATTCCCGCGTTATTGAACGCCGCCGCGATTCGTTTTAGCTCCTGGAGATGGACGAGATTCCGCAGCAGGTTGACTTGGCAGCTCCGGACCAGCGCGGCCAGCGCCGGATCGTCGTTGGCGATGCCGAGTGCGCTAATATGCGACGTCGCCTGCGGCGCCACCTGATGACATTTGACCGCCTGGGCAAACCAGTTCCAATCGAAATTCAAACCGGGAGAATCGTCACTGCCGGCGAGCACGGGCACCGTCGATCCACAGCAGCGCAGCATGAAACGCGCTTCAAGCGGGTAGCGCGCAATGATGCTTTCAAATGGTTGAAGTCGTCGAGCCCCACTCTTTTGCAAATTCAACAATCGCCGCGGCGCCGCCTCTTGGCAAGCTTCCGGCTCCGCCAGTAAAGCCGCCACAGGCCAGGAAATTAAGCCAGACCCTTATTCACGAAGCAATCTGGCATGCTGGCCCGAACGCCGCATCGGTGAGCGGTTAACCTTTTCGGTCAATGATCACCCATTCTAGGGAACCTCTGCACAAGCTATCGCTGTCATTCCGAACGCAGTCTGCGGAGTGAGGAATCCGGGAAAAATCCGTGAAAATACAAAAGATCCGGGATTCCTCGCTACGCTCGGAATGACAGGCTAAGACTTGTGCGGAGGGCCACGGGTGGAGTGAAGCGCACCAAGCGGAACAAAGTGAAGCCGAGCAAACCAGATCGCGAGTCGCGTAAAGACGTATTAGGGTTAATTTCCCATGAGCGGAAAAGCCCTCGCACCTTCATCTAGCGGTCCCAGCCGGCGCACACTGCTGCGTGATGCGGCGCTATTCGGGCTTGGCATGCTTGGCGCGGCTTATCCGGTATTTGCCGCGCCGAAGGAAACCGGCCTGCCGTTCGAAGGCTTGCTCAAAGGCAAACCCGGTTTTCAACTGCGCAGGCCGGCGCCACTGCCGATCGCTGAGATTCCCGGCTTTCTTACGAAGGAGCAACTGGCGCACAATTACTCGGTTTACCGCGAGGCCTTCGCGAGCCTCCTGATAGCGCGCACGGCACTGAGGTCGATACCGCGCGATGCCGCGCACGCGGACGCATATGGCAAGCTCCGAATTCAGCAGATCACGGCGGGGAATTCGATCCTGCTGCACGAGTTCTATTTCCGCAATATCACGCCGGCGCGGATCAAGCCGTCGCACTACGTCCTTGCCAACATGACCGAGCACATGGGTACGCTGGCGGATTGGCGCGAGGACTTTGCGGCCTGCGCTCGCGTGGCCCAGGCCTGGGCCGTGCTGATTTATGATCCATATGATGACCGGTGGCATAATGCGCCGCTGGCCCGCACGGATAGCGGAGGATGGGTCGGCGGTAATCCGCTGGTGGTGTGTGACGTAGCCGCGGACGCGTGGGCGATCGATTACAAGAATCGCGCGGAGTACGTTGCGCACTTCCTTGATCATTTGGACTGGAATATTGTTGCGGCGCGCTATCGCGCGGTCGATCGCCATTAGCACCGACGGCCTCATCATCTCTATGTATGACGCCGATCTATGTATGACGCCGAAGCGATTCGCCCGCGGTACAAGACCGTCGCGCCGTTGCATGCATCCGCGATTTCGGGAGATACAAATGTGAGGACTATGCGATGTCGTTTTTAGCTGAGGCGGCGTTTCAGCGGCGGTTTGTTGAGCGCCTCAACGCCAATCGCGCATTCAACGAGCAGGCGCAATGGTTCGACGGCTCGGTGCTGCTCGAGGCCGGCCCGGACCAGCTATGGCTCAAAATCTACAAGGGCAAAGTTATCGACCATCAGGCGAGCGTGCCGCCGTTCGGCTACACCTTCAAAATCACCGGCCCCGAATCCTCCTGGCGACTGCTCCTCAATGGGCAGCGGCGATGGGCCGACCTTACCACCCCCGGCAAGCGGCACTTCAAAGATGACCCGGCTTTGTCGACCGCCGGACCAGCGCCCGCGGAACTGCGCACCGAAGGTAATCTGCTGGAAGCGGGGCGCCTGACCGAGGCTATTTATCAACTCGCCTACGTCCTGCGCGAGAGCGCGGGAACAGAAGCAAACCACGGGGCTTGACCGCCGCGTTAAGGAATTCCCGATGGCAAGCACCGAAGACATTGTCGGACGTTATATCAAGGTTCATGCGACCAGAACGTTTTTCGACGAAATTGGCGACGGTTATCCGTTGGTCTGCATACACACCGCCGGCTCGTGTTCGCTCGAATACACCGACATTTTGCCCTTGCTGGCGGAGCGCGGCTTCCATACGTACGCACTCGACCTGCCCGGCCGTTGCCGTTCGGCGGCGGTTGATAATAAACCGCTTCGAACGATTCATGAACATGCGGAGTTTGTATACGCCTTTGCCCAGGCGCTGGGACTGGTCAAACCCGTGATCATGGGATGTTCGATCGGCGGTGACATTACCCTCGACTACGCCGCCCATCATTGGAATGAAATGGCCGCGGGAATTCCGATGGAAGGCATGGCGCGTTCGCCCACCTTTCCATCTCCATCGGGACTGGCCCATCCATCCTGGAGTCCCGGATGGCAGGATCAGATGGAGCGGGCGGCGATCGAATCACTCAATCGCAACTGCCCGGCGGAGAAGATTGCCGAACTGCGCTGGATGCATCGTTACGCGCAGATGAGCGCGGTGGGGGATTTGGAAGGTTGGGCCGGCCATGACGTGCGCCATCTGTTGCGTGCGGTCGCGTGTCCGATGCTGGTGATCCGTGGTGAGGACGATTTTTGGGTGCCCAAGCCGCTGGTGGACGAGACGGTCGCGCTGCTGAAGGATGCCGAAGCGGCGCATCTCGAAAATATCGGTCACTATCCGATGTTCGAAGCCCCCGCGCTAATCGCGAAGATGGCTGCGGACTTCTGCCGGCGCCATTCGATCCTATAACCGTTAGCGTCGAGTGGCGCGCGCCGTGCTCCCGGCTCAACGCGCGCCCTATGGGGTGCTTGGCCGCCCACCGATGGGAGTCTAACCTGTCGCCGATGGGTCTCGTGACCGCGGATAGGGATTACGGCCGGCTCTCCACAGCGGCGCCGCGCCGCTCGGCTTGGCCGCACGATCGCTTCGGTCTGCTCAGCTTCAGCCTCTATCTGGCGCTGGCGATGCTGTTTTTCGCGCGCGCCCTCGGCGATCCCTCCAAGGTCTATATCGGGCGGACCGCGGATCCGTCGGTGTACATGTGGTCGCTGGTATGGTGGCCGCATGCGCTGGCGCATCGGCTCAATCCATTCATTACCCACGCCGTGTGGGCGCCGTCGGGTTTTAATGTGACCTGGACCACGAGCATGCCGTTGGCGAGCCTGCTGATGGCGCCGCTCACGTGGCACTTCGGGCCTGTCGCCGCGTACAACGTCCTCTGTCTTTTGAGTCCGGCGCTGGCGGGATGGGCGGCGTTTCTGCTGTGCCGTGAAGCGGGCGCGGATTACTGGCCCGCGCTCGCGGGTGGCTACCTGTTCGGTTTCTCGGCGTACATGCTGGCGGAGATCCGCGCCCATGTGGTGCTGGTGCTGGTTTTCCCGATCGCTCTTGCCGCCTGGCTGGTGATCCGGCGCTTGCGCCAGCGTATCGGACCGCGCGCTTTCGTGATTGCGTTGGCATTGGCTCTGATTGCCGCGGCCGGATTTGAGCTCGAGCTGTTCGCCACCATGAGCTTGTTCGGCGGCTTCGCGCTGGCAATTGGCTATGCCTTCGCGGATAGCCACACCCGCAGACGCATTCGCGAGTTGCTATTGCCGCTGCTATGCGCGTACGCGATGGCGGCCGTCCTGATGTTGCCGTACCTGTATTATTTTTTTCAACCCGGATTTCCGCGCGCTCCGATAAACTCGCCCAAGGCGTATTCGATCGACGTTCTGAATTTGTTGATTCCCACGGCTGTGAATCAACTTGGCACGCTGGGCATCCTGGGGCATGTCGCGCGTCATTTCCCCGGCGCGCTGATTGAAACCGACGGCTATCTCGGCTTGCCCCTGATCGCGGTGGCGGCGGCCTTTCTGTTTTCGCGCCGTAATACTATGACGGGCAAGACGCTTGCCGTGTTCCTGCTGGTGACGCTCGTCGCCGCGCTGGGTCCGCGGCTGCATCTCGATGGCCGCGTGTTATTCGGCTTGCCCTGGAAGATCGCGGGCCACGTCCCGCTAATCGACAACGCGCTGCCCGCGCGCTTTATGCTGTTCGCGTTCCTTGCGCTGGCGGTCGTGCTGGCGTTGTGGCTTTCGGATCGGACCACAAATTTGCCGATCAGGCTCGCGGCGATAATTCTGATCGCGGGTTCGATGCTGCCGAATTGGTCGGCCGCATTCTGGACGCGTGTTGCGAACACGCCGGCGTTTTTTACTTCCGGGCTCTATCGCAACCAGCTTGCGCGCGATGAAAACGTGATCGTGTTGCCGTACGGCGCCAGCGGCAACAGCATGCTGTGGCAGGCCGAGGCCCATATGTACTTTCGCATGGCCGGTGGATGGACCAGTATTACGCCGCGCGCTTTCGAGCGCTGGCCGATTGTCGACGCGCTCTGGAACGGCACCTCGCTCCCCGATGGCGCGATGCAGCTAAAGGCGTTCATGGCGGCGCATGACGTCTCGGCGGTGCTGGTCGCCGATTCGGCACGGGAACGATGGGCGCCGCTGTTGGATTCGCTGGATCTGTCTCCGCGCCATCTCGGCGGCATCACGCTTTATCGCCCGGCGCCGGCGATGCTGGCACAATGGCGCGAGGCGGACGTGCCTCAGATGCAACAGGCGGCCGCGGCGGCCCGCTTCAAGGAATTACTGGTTGCCGCGCAAAAATATCTCGCGCAGGGACGCGATCCGCGCGACCTGACGCCGCTGGCGGTCCAACGACTGGGGCTGCTGGCGCCACGCCGCGTGCCGCTCGGCAAGCACGGAAATGAGGGCGTGCGCACACACAATGGGCTCTATCTGGGGCCGTGGAAGAATGGCCAAATCGCGGTCGGCGTGACCGGCTCGTACGAGGTGCTCGAGCCGTTGATCGAGCGGTTGCGAGGCCTCGCGAGCCGGGTCTATTTCCCCTTTCCACATGAACTCGGAAAGCGGCCGCGCGGAGACACTTTTATGCGGATGCTGGTGATGACCTTCGACCCGCGCTTGCTGACTCGCGCGGCCGCTCGCACCACCTTATCCGTGACACCGCTCACCGACTCGCCTGCTCCTCCCGTTTACATGCGCACGTTGCAGACTCCTTAGTTCGGCTTCACTTCGTTCCGCCTGATGCCGCCTCCGCTCGGGAAGCTCTGCACAAAGGGGCAATTCCGTCATTCTGAGCGCAGCGAAGAATTCCGGATCCTCTTCTTTTTTGTGGGCTTTTTACCGGGATTCTTCACTTCGCGGACTCCGTTCAGAATGACAAACAGGACTTGTGCGGAATTCCCTAGTGTACTGTCGTGGACTTGCGATCTTAATAGCCGAGATCAAATTGGCAGTGATTCACAGAACCAAACGCGGCATGAATTTAATTTGTGCCGCACACTCGTACGTTCGTGAATTTCTTCGTATAACCCGCGAATATATCAGGCGGGTCCTTTGTCAGCCGCCCGGGCTGAGATTAGAATCAAAACGGATTTCATTTGCGTGAAAAGTGTGATCGAATATGAAGCCGTGCCCGTGACTGACTCTGGTGTTGGCTTATGAAAATTGCGGACGATGAGCGGGTCTCGGGGGTTGCGCCCTCCAATACAAATAACACGGGCCACTTGGTCCAATTTTACGAGAGCCATGAGTTTTTGACCGACGCCGTAGCCGGATTCCTCGGCGATGGCCTGGCGGCTGGCTCCGCATGCCTGTTGATCGCGACGCCGGCACATCGTGCGGCGGTCGAGCGGCATCTTGAGAAGTGCGGCATATCCGTGCGGACGTGGGATGGCTATCTCGCGCTCGACGCGGCGGAATTGCTGTCGCGTTTCATCGTGAGCGGCGCGCTGGACGAGGAATTGTTCTCCACCACGGTGGGTGGACTCGTCGAGCAAGCGGCGCGCGCGGGCAAGCGCGTGCGGGTGTTTGGCGAGATGGTGGCGCTGCTATGGCAACGGCGCGAACGCGCGGCCGCGCTGCGTCTGGAAGAGCTCTGGAATGGATTGGGGAAACGGTTGCCGCTCCTACTGCTGTGCGGTTATCCGGTTGATCTTTTCGGTCTCGAACCCGACCGCGGCGCGCTCCTGACCATCTGCTCGCATCACTCCGGGATTATTCCGGCTGAAAGCTATACCGCCTTGACCGATGACGCTCAGCTTCGTTCGGTGATTCAGCTTCAACACCAGGCAAAGGCGCTGACGAACGAACGGATGGAGCGCCGCAAGGTTCAGGCGTCGCTTGATCTGCGCGAACAGGAGTTGGCGGATTTCCTGGAATACGCCGCCGAGGGAGTGCAGCAGGTGGACGCCGACGGCCGCGTGCTTTGGGCGAATCAGACCCATCTTGATGTCCTCGGGTATGCCCTTGACGAATATATCGGTCATCACTTCAGCGAGTTCTGGCCGGCCCGCGAACGCTTCGACGAATACTGGCGCATGCTGACCGGCGGTGCGACCGTCACCGATTTTGCCACCGCCCTCAGGTGCAAAGACGGCTCGGTGCGAGAGGTGTTGATCCGGTCCAACGGCTTTTGGCGGGACGGCCAATTTCTTTATACGCGCTCCTTTATTCGCGACCTGACTGAACGGGTGCGGCTGGAAAACGAGCTGCGCACAACCATCGCGCGGCTGGCCGAAGAAGATCGCCACAAGGATGAATTCCTGGCGATGCTCGCGCATGAATTACGCAATCCCCTGGCCGCGATTATGAATGCGCTGGCCGTAGTCAATCCCGACGACACGCGCCAAACCAGTGCAGCGCAAATCGCCCGGCGCCAAACCGAGCAGCTCTCCCGCATAATCGATGATCTGCTCGACGTCGCGCGCATCACGCGTGGCAAAATCTCGCTGCAAAAGGAAACGGTGCGTATCGGCGACGTGGTCGAGCGCGCGCTCGAACAAGCGCGCCACTTAATCAGCGCACGCCACCATCATCTGACCGTTTCAATCTCGCCCGCGGCGAAAGCGGCGCAAGTCAACGCAGATCCGGCGCGGCTGCAACAGGTAATCGGCAATCTGATTGACAATGCCGCCAAGTTCACGCCGTTCGGCGGCCGCATCGAATTGATCGTCACGTGCGCGGATCAGGCCGTCATTCAGGTGCGTGATAATGGCGAAGGTATCGCACCCGAGATGCTGCCCCATATCTTCGACCTCTTCAGGCAAGCCGACGCTTCGCTCGATCGGGCACACGGCGGGTTGGGCATGGGTCTGACGCTGGCGAAACAATTGGTCGAAATGCACCACGGGCGACTCGAGGCGCGCAGCGGTGGGCGCGGCCGGGGCAGCGAATTTGAAATACGCTTGCCGCTGGATAAAGGCCAGACACGCGCAGACGAACGTGCGGTCGCCCCAGGCGCCAGCCTCACGGCGCTCCGCGTCCTGATCGTGGACGACAATTTTGATGCGGCCGAGAGTCTCAAGGCTTTAATCGAATTACTCGGTCACCAGGCTCATATCGCCGCTGATGGCGACGCCGCGCTGACGGCGATTGACTCGGCGGAATTCAAGCTTGCGCTGGTGGATATCGGCTTGCCCGGTATGGATGGCTACGAGCTTGCGCGACGCCTTCGCACTTTGCGTGGCGGGGCGGAGCTGACCTTATGCGCGCTGACCGGCTATAGCCAGGAGGAGGCGCGGCAACGCGCAACAGCGGCGGGGTTTGATCGTCATTTCGTCAAGCCGCTCAAGATTGAAGCGCTGGAAACTCTGCTGGCGGAAATCTGCCAATCGGATCGAGGGGCCGTGGCGGAGGTGCGCGAACCTGCGATCCCGCTGCCTGATCGCGATCCCCCGCCCCATCCGGCGCAGTGACATGAGGCGTCAATCCCGTGCCCATTCGCCGCACCGCTAAGGAACGTTTGCATAACCCCTTTTTGTCATAAGAACAGCAAAAGACCCGGGATTCCTCTCAGCGTTCGGAATGACAAAGGAGTTCGTGCGGAGCTTGCCTAGGTGTATGGAATCGATAGCTCCCCGTCGCCTCAGGCCGTATCGCGCCGCCATCAGGATCCTTCGCATCCGGCGACCGAAGCGGCGCATTCAATCCAATGTACGCGGGTCATCATATTGGCGCTGCTGCTCATCTGGGCTGGCTTCGCCCGAGCGGCTTCGCCCGCGATTGAATCAGGTTCGAATCTCAGTTTCGCCGCTCTGGACGTTTTCAGCACCAGTCCGTCCGATCAGAATCCGCCGGTCGTGATTTCTCAACCGCATACGATGCCTCCAGAGAAGACGTCCATCGAAGAAACGGCGACCGGCGCTTGGTGGGGTGTTCGTGATCAACTGCAAAATGACGGCATCTGGCTCGGCGCAACGTGGGTGATGGAGGGCTTTCAGAATTTCCGCGGCGGTATCGATACCGAGCCTACGGTAATGGCCTCCACCACCACTGCTCACGTCGGTCTTGATCTACATAAATTGTTCGGTTGGCCGGGTGGCGAGGTCTATCTCGACCTGCAAGATCATGGGGGACGCAATCCTTCCCATCTATTGGTTGGCGACCTGCAGATCTTCGATAAATTCAACTCGGCGCCTTTCCTTCAAATCGATGAATTCTGGTATCAGCAGGAACTGTTCGCGGGTGCGTTGCGCGTCAAGATCGGGAAGGTTGACGCGAACACCGAATTCAGCGTGATTGATAATGGCTTGCCGTTCCTGAGCAGTTCGACCCAGGTTTCGCCGACTATCTTCGTGTTCCCGACGTTTCCGGACCCGATGCCCAGCATCAATGTTTTCTTCACGCCGAATGAGCCTTTCTATGCCAGCTTCGGCGCCTACTATGCCAACAAGTCAGATCATGCGCTGGATTTTTTCGGCCGCCCTTACGAGGCCCAGCATAGCACCGGCGGCACGTTGTTCCTGGGTGAGACCGGCACGTTCTGGCATGAGGCGCCGTGGTTGGGCCATGACGGCAATCTGCGCCTCGGCATCTGGGGACATACCGGGACTTTCAAACGCTTCGACCGCTCGCATCAGCATGGCGCGATGGGCTTTTACACCATTGGGAATCAGACGCTCTGGCAGCCACGGGCGGATGATCGTGGCGTGCGCATGTTTCTGGAATTCGCCCATGCGCAACGGAGCGTCAGCCCAATTGACTGGCATGGCGGGGGCGGGTTTACATGGACCGGTCTGATCCGTTTCCGGCCTCACGACATCATCGGGTTCAGTCCGCAGTACGTTCACCTGAGCGACGAAAACGGCTTCACGTATTCGTACGAAGCGGCGCTCGAAGTCTTCTACCAGATGAAGCTGACGCCGTGGTTCAGAATTCAACCTGATTTGCAATACATCATTCATCCCGGCGGGCGCCATCCCAACGCGCTGATGGGGACCCTCCGTCTCGGCCTAGACCTATAAATGCGGTTGATCTAACCCGTGGCCAAGCCGCTATGATTGGCCCGGTATGCGGCATCCTATTGCGGACCAACATGATTCCGGACTGGAAGGCCATATGAGCAATCGCGAGTCTGCCGGGCTTGCCAAGGCTGAAGAATCCGTTGATCACCATCAAACCGCGGTGAAGGCACTCGAAAATGATGAGCCCGCCAGCATCCCGCGGCCGGATGTGCGTGCTCCGGAATTTTATCTGAATCGAGAACTCACCTGGCTGGCCTTCAATCGCAGGGTGCTGGCCGAAGCCGAGGATGAACGTAATCCGTTGCTCGAGCGG
>JBOHWL010000027.1:0-16155 GCA_050736615.1 Binataceae bacterium (SeqCode)
AGCGATGGGCGTGCGTCGTCCAAACTTTCTGACCATTGAGCGCGAAGGCGTCGCCGTTAAGTTCCGCACGAGTTTGAATCGCGGCCAGGTCGGACCCGGCGCCGGGTTCCGACATACCCTCGCACCAGATTTCGTCGGCGGCGAGAATTTTTTGCAAATAGCGCCGCTTCTGCGCTTCCGTTCCCCACTGCATCAAGGCCGGCCCGGTCATGATGATGCCGAGCACGTTGATGCCCATCGGCAGGCCCAGTCGCGCCAACTCCTGCTGGAAAATCACCTGTTCGATAAAGCTGGCGCCACGGCCGCCGTATTCCGCAGGCCAGTTGAGCCCAATCCAGCCGTCCGCGTAGAGCTTCTTGTGCCACTTTTTATTGCGTTCCCAGAGCAGGTCCTCGTTCGCGTGTCCCTTCTCAGTGGCGGTCAGCGGCGGCGGCTGATTTGCCTCTAGCCACGCGCGAACCTGGGTCCGATAGGTTTCCTGCTCTGACGAGTAATTGAAGTCCATCTGCGCAAACGCTCCGGCGATATGAGTTCGGGTTCGACCCGATGCTACCCGACTCGGCCGATTTTAGGTAGCCTCGCAAATATGACCGAGCGGGTGACGTTCCGGCGGCTCGCAACCGGTGGTGAGATGCGATCCGCAAAGTCTCGGCGATGCGCCCGCGCCACGGCGTTGCCTCGAATCAGGATGATTGAGGATGAAGCGCGAAAGCCGATTCTCATATTCGTGCAACCAGTGTGGACTGTGTTGCCATGACCAGGTGATTACCTTGTCGCCGTGGGACGTCCTGCGCATGGCGCGGGCGGCCGCAATCAGCACGGGTGAGGCGGTGGCACGCTATACCACGCGACGCGGCTCGCTCCTCAAATTCGGACCGGACGGCGGCTGTCTCGCGCTCGAACAAGGACGCTGCAGCCTGCATCGCGGGCGTCCGCTCGCGTGCCGAATTTATCCACTTGGACTTGAACGCAATGATGCGACCGATGGTACGCCGGGCGCGCTCGAGCGTTTCGTGCGAATCAAGCCTGAACCGGGCTCGCTCGGCGTTTACGGCAAGAACGGAACGGTGGCGGCCTTTCTCGCGGCGCAGGGTGTGCCGGAGTACCTCGAAATGAATACGCCATATGCGCGCCTGCTGCCGGTTCTGCGGCAACGCGTCAATGAACTGGCGGATTTCGAGCTGGCCGAGCCGCGCGAATTCTGGCGGCGTGCGGCGCGCGAAGCACTGCGGGAGTCCGCCTTCGAGCCTAATCCACTGATCGACGCGATCTTCGATCCAGACGCACTTGGCTGTGCGTGCCCCGCTGACAGCGAGACGGTCGCCGCCCACGTCAAAAAGCTGCGCGTCGTCATCGCCGCCGCTGGTGACGCGCAGATAGTCGCGGCGGCGGCTGTCATGATGGCGGTGAGCTTGGGTTACTCACCGCGCGATGTGATCGAGGCGTAACAGCCTATTCGATGTCGTTGCCGCCTGCGCCATCCGGTGTGGCGGGCTTCGGAGCCCTGCGCATCTCGGTGGCTTGCGCCGGCGCGCCAGCGGCCGCTTGCGGCAATCCCGGCGAACTCGTGGCGGCCGGATGCGGTTTATCCGCGCCGAGATCGTGAATTATCACCCGCGCGTTAGTCGCCGGGTCAACCTCGGGATAGACCCTTTCTATGGTCCCGTCGGCACCAATCACGTAGGTGATGCGTTTGTCCAGACCAAGAATTGGAATGCCATTGTCGGCGTGATAGGCCTTCGCAATCTTGTGATCAGGGTCGAGCAGCAACGGAAATGGCAGACTGTATTTTTTAATGAACCGGGCGTGCGCATCGGCCGAATCGATACTGCATCCCAGCACCGTAATTCCGGCCCGTTGAAAAACCGCATAGCCATCACGAAACGCACATGCCTCCCGCGTACAACCCGGCGTGCTATCTTTTGGATAGAAATAAAGCACGACCTGCCGACCGCGATAATCGTTCAGATGAACCGGAATGGTTTGGCCGGCCGTTATCGCCTGGGCAATAAAATCAGGGGCTGGCGCTCCCACCGCCAGTGGAGCCGCTTGCGCATTCTGAGGCCGTAAGAACAGGAATGCCAAGCCGGCCACGATGACGATCAGGACCGCTGGCGGCAGTAGCCTCATTCGGTTGCTGGTTCCGGATCTTGCGTTGATGTTTATGACGCGCGCGCCTGACTAGACCTGGTAGAGCCATGAACTGTAGCGATGATCACGGCCATGCAGGGCGTCATGAAAGACCTTTTGCACTTTCGTCGTAATCGGTCCCGGCGCGCCGGAACCAATCTGGCGATCGTCGAGTTCACGCACCGGCGTCACCTCGGCGGCGGTACCAGTCATGAAGGCCTCGTCGGCGATATACACGGCGTCACGCGGAAAATGCTGTTCGCGCACCTCGATCCCCTGGTCATGAAGAATCCGAATCACCGCGTCGCGCGTGATCCCCGGCAGAATCGAAGTCAGCGGCGGTGTCCGCACGACGCCATCGCGCGTGATGAAGAAATTCTCACCGCTGCCTTCAGCCACGAAACCCTCGACGTCGAGTAGCAAGGCTTCGTCGTAACCGTTGCGGCGCGCTTCGTAGGCCGCGAGAATCGAGTTGACGTAATGGCCGGAAGCCTTGGCCATCGCCATCATCGAATTATGATGAAAGCGAAGGAAGGACGCGGTTTTCAGGCGCACACCTCTGGTCGCGCCGTCGTCACCCAAATAAGCGCCCCAGGGCCATCCGGCGATTGCGACGCGAACCTTGTTGCCGCGCGCCGCCAGTCCCATTTCGCCCTCGCCATAAAAGACCAAGGGCCGCAGGTAACATTCCTCGAGCCGGTTGACGCGAACCACATCGGCGCAGGCTTTGACGATTTCTTCGGGGCTGAACGGGATGCGCATTTCGACGATGTGCGCCGAATCGAATAGGCGGCGGATATGTTCGTTGGCGCGAAAGATCGCCGAGCGGCCGTTGTCGCCCTTGTAGCAACGCATACCCTCGAACACCGCCAAACCGTAATGCAGGCTATGGCTGAGGACGTGCACGTTGGCACGATCGTAGGGCACCATTTCGCCGTCGATCCAGATTTTGTCCGTACGCAAGCTGTCTGAGCTCAAATCTTGACCTCGTAAGGGAAGATCTCCGAGCCGCGGCCGTGCCGAGCCATTCACGCCGCGTCTTTTCGCCAAGCAAAGTTATTCCACAAGGAGGGCGCGGACAAGCATATGCGCGTGGTCGCACGCGATCGCACCCTGACGATGCGGCGAAGACGACGTCCTCCGGGATTCAACGGCCGTTGCCCTCGTCATCGCCCGCCGTTTCATCCGGCGAGGCCGTTGGATGCGGCGGCGCGGCCGCCAGACCGGAGGATGAGGATGCCGCGCCACTGGAGCCCGTGGGCGCTCCTTGCCAACCCCGGCGGCGCCGCCGTCCACCGCGATGTCGTCGTCGCGGTAATCTTCCAGGCGCGCCGCCGTCCTGATCGGCGTACTGAGGTTGATTTGCATGATTACCGCGCCCGCGAACCACGGGCGGTTGCGTAAGAAATCGCTCCACGCCGGCGACGTCCACACCATAGGTAGGCGCCAGCATTTCGAATAGGCGCATCGCCTCGGGAAAGTATGGCCGGCGCGTCAAGCGCCGCGTCAGTCGCGATGGCCGCAGAAGATGCGGCAACGCATCGAGCAACAGCCGCATCTGTTCTGTATCAGCGCGCGAGAAGCCGCGTCGCCGCAAGTCCTCGACCAGTGGCAGTTCGCGCCTCGCGCCGCTCACGTTGACAAGGCACAGATCCGCGAACAAGGTCGCCAGAATCAAACCATGCGATAGCTCATTGTGCTCCATCATATGCACCAGCGCCGCCATGTTGCGCACGGTCGCCGCGCTGGCTGGATCGTGCTCGTGGTGCAAATGCTCGGACAGGAGTGGCAACAAATTCTCGAGCAGCCCCATCTTGGCCATCAGGATCAAAGCTTTGGCCGCGCCGCTGGAACCCAGCGTGCGATAGGTTTCTTCGGCCAGCCGCGGCGGCGAGGCTTTGGCTAAATCGCCGCGACAACGCATGATCGCGGCGTGAGTTGCCGGTTCGATCGCGAAATCCAGCTTGCCGGCAAACCGCACCGCCCGCAGCATCCGCACCGGATCCTCACGCATACGGATTTCCGGCTCGCCCACAGTGCGGATCAGCCGCGCACCAAGATCGGCCACCCCACCGGCATAATCGATCACGTGAAAAGTCCGGGGATCGTAAAACAGCGCGTTAATCGTGAAATCGCGCCGAAAGGCGTCTTCTTCCGGAGTGCCGAAGGTATTGTCGTGCCGGATCATGGGATCATCGCTCTCCGGCTGCTCTTCCCCACGGCGGCGAAAGGTCGCGACCTCGATGTTGTGCGGACCGAAAAACACGTGGACCAAGCGAAAGCGCCGCCCAATCAGACGCGAATTGCGGAACAACTCGCGCACTTCGTGGGGATGGGCCGAGGTTGCGACGTCAAAGTCTTTGGGCCGCCGCCGCATCATTAAATCGCGCACCCCGCCACCCACCAGATAGGCGAGATGGCCCGCGTTGATCAGGCGGTAAAGGACTTTCAGAACGTTGGGATCGATATCGCGCCGCGAAATCGGATGCCGCGACCGTTCCAGGATCGTAGGTTGCGTCAGGCTGTAGGCCGTCACACTCACATATCTTCGGCCTCCGGTATTCTCCAGCGTACCAGGCGAAGGCCCTACCGCATTATTAGCCTGACCGCGTCCGCACTGCGAGCAGGTTTGATCGCGGCCGCCCTGGTCGCCTGCATCGCGGTAATCCCTTAGAATAGTTTGCCTATGCCCAAACATGAACGCCGAACCGTGCAGGTCGTAAGTCACGGACCCTCATGCCTGGACGGGGTCATGGCGGCCGCGGCCATACGACGCTTTTATGGCGGTGAACGCGTGCTGGCGACGCTTGCGGCCAATGGTGATAGCGACCGGGTAATCCAGGCTCTGCGGCCGAAACGCGGCGACGGCGCCGACGAGATTTGGATTACCGACTTATCCTGGACCTCGCCGGATACCGCCGCGCATCTAAGCGCGCTGGTGCGCGATGGCGCGCGGGTTTATTGGATCGACCATCATCGCACCGCTGTTTCGCGCGCCGATGCACCCGAATTCGAAGTCCCGTTTACCGGACGCCTGCTGTCGGAGCAATACTCGGCGGCGCGGCTCACCTTTGATTATCTCAAGCGCCTCGACCGCGTCTGGGTCAGTGACGAACAGCGGCGCGCCTTCGAGAGTTTCTTTCCATTTGTCGCGATCGCCGACGATCACGATCGTTGGATTCACCGCATTCCGGAATCCTCGGACTGGGCGCTCGCGGTCCAGACTCTGGGGGGAATCGAGTCCTATCGGGAGATAATCCGCCTGGACCAGCCCGTGATGAGCCGCCGGCTGAGGACGGCGCTTGAGGCCGGGCAGAAGGCGATGCATCGCAGCGTCGAGCTCGCGCGCAGCACTATGATTGAACGTGCGCTGGGCAACGGCCTCAAAGTGCGCACCGCCTGCTGTATGGGTTACAGCAGCGAGGTCGCGGCCAAGCTGTACGAAGGACAGCGGCGCACGGTGATCGCCCTGTTTGACCTGCGGAGCTTGGGTGTCAGCTTGCGGCGCAGCGCGGATTGCCAAATTGATCTATCGGAGTTGGCGCGCGGCTTTGGCGGCGGTGGTCACGCCGCCGCGGCGGGATTTGCCGTTCCGGAGGTCAAACGCGCGCCGGCGGAACGATTGGCCGAGTTGCTTGGCGAGACCCTCAAACGCGAATCCCCGCAACCGGCGTGACTGAAAAAGGCCGTCTCACCTGGATGGCTCAAACGGCTTCGTTGCACCAGAGACCCGCGTCGCGTTACCGTGCGGCCAAGCCTCGCCTATGGAGTAGTGCATGAATCACTGGAAAATCGGCAACGTAACCATCAGCCGCTTCATCGAGATGGAGACGGTGTCCAAAGCCACCTTCGTCCTGCCCGACGGCACGCCGGAAAATATCAAGGCCGCCGGGTCCTGGCTGATCCCCAACTTCGCCGACGAAAGTGGCAAGGTGTGCATGAGCATTCACGCCTTCGTGGTCGAGACGCAGGGGCGGCGAATCGTGGTCGATACCTGTATCGGCAACGACAAGCGGCGGGATTTCCCGGGATGGAACCAGCTTCAAACGTCCTTCCTCAAGGACCTGGACGCGGGCGGCTTCCCGCCGGACTCCATTACCCATGTGCTCTGCACCCATCTGCACGTCGATCATGTCGGTTGGAACACGATGCTGGTCGGCGAACGATGGATGCCGACATTTGCCCGGGCGCGTTATCTGATCGGGCGCAAGGAATGGGAGCATTGGTCTGCTTCTCAAGCCCCCCACAATCGCGACCCGATTGACGATTCAGTTCGGCCCGTGGTCGAAGCCGGCCTTGCCGACTTCGTCGAATGGGACTATCGCCTCAACGACGAAGTGTGGCTTGAACCGACACCGGGCCATACTCCGGGCCATTTCAGCGTGAGGATATCGTCGCGTGGCGAGGACGCGATTATCACCGGCGACCTGATGCATCATCCGGTGCAATGCGCGCGGCCGCATTGGAGTAGCGGCTTTGACTCCGATCCCGCGGAGGCAATCCGAACCCGCCGGGCGTTTTTGGAGCGTTACAGCAATCGCCCCGTACTGGTGCTGGGAACTCATTTCGCGGCGCCGAGCGCGGGTCATATCGTGCGCGACGGCGAAGCCTGGCGCTTTCAGATCTGAGCTTGCGAACATAAGGCGCTACGATTCGTCCTCGTCGCCGTCTCGTGATCGGTCTGATGCGACAGCCGGATCGTCAGGCGCATCTTCCGGTTGTCTCAGCGCCGCCACGTCCCGCTGACGCGCATCTTCACTGATCGTCCTCACGGGCGAGGAGTTGTCGCGTTCCCGATCGTCAGCCATGGCGGTTCCCCGCACGGATGTAGACTCCGTGTCCGGCTCTTCAGCGCCCGGCGCTTGAACATCGGGGACGGCTGATTCCGATTCCACCGCCGGGGCGGCCTCGGCGTGGCTGGGCGAATGAAATCCCGCATCGCCGCTCGCCGATTCCAAGGGCTGCTCTGATACCTGCTCGGCGGCGGGCGCCGAATCTCTGGATTGCGCGTCTGATTCAAGCTCGCGGGGCATTTCGAGTGCGCGAAATTCCTCCAGATCGGGCAGGCTGTCGAGATCTTTGAGCCCGAACACTTCGAGAAATGCGGCGGTAGTCGCATACATGATCGGCCGGCCCGGCGCTTCCTTGCGGCCGGCAACCTTGATCAAGTCGCGCTCGCTTAGCGTTTCGAGCACGCCGCCGCTATCGACCCCGCGCAATTGTTCGATTTCGGGCCGCGTGATCGGCTGGCGGTAGGCGATTATCGCCAGTGTCTCGAGCAACGGCCGGCTGAGCCGAGGTGGTTTGGCGGCAAGCAGCCGGCGAACGTACGAAGCGTATTCCCTGGGCGTGCGCAGTTGATAACCGCCGGCGATCTCTTCGAGTGTGATGCCACGCGCGCCGTCGGCGTAAGTCCGCATCATTTCAGTAAGGGTTTTGCGGATTTCCTCGCGTGGCACACTGTCGAGTGCGTTGGCGAGCTGAGTCAGCGAGACCGGCTCGCCGGCGGCAAACAGCATACTTTCGACGATCGCTTTAAGCCGTTCTTCTTCCACGCAAAACCTGATTCAAATTATTCTTCGGATTCGTCATCACTGGAATTTCCGGCGGCGTTCACTTGAACCTCGTGAACCGCGATTTCTTGACCTTGGCCCTTCGTCCCACCGCCATGCTTCCGATCTTCCGTATCCGCGAAAGTTGCGCTACGACCCTCGCCGCGTGCAAGCCAGATCGGGCCCGTGCGATCATCCTGCCATGCGCGCACCTCGCCGCGCCGAATAAGCTCCAGCAGGGCAAGAAACGTCGCAATGATAAGCGGATGGTCCGAGATTTCTTCGAACAGCGCGATAAATTCCACCCGGCCGGCCTCACCGATCGCGGCCAGGATACGTGGAATACAGTGGGCGACCGGGATATCGCGCAGATTGATCTGGCGCGGTGCGCGGTCGCCGAGGCGTTTGAGCACCGCCGCCATTGCCTGCACCAGATCGAAAATCGAAACATTGTAAGGCGTCGGCTCGTCCTCTTCGGGAACCGGCTCACCGGGAGAGATAAAGACGTCGCGCCCGAGCAACGGACGCTCGCCCAACTTGGCCGCCGCCTCGCGGTAGCGCTGATATTCGAGCAGGCGTTCAACCAAATCGCGCTTGAGGTCGTCGGCCTCCTCGCTGTCGGCCAGCTCCGGATGAGGCAGTAGCGCGAACGACTTGATCAGCAACAGAGTCGCCGCCATCACGAGGTATTCGCCCGCGATATCGAGGTTCAGCTCCTCCATCAGGTTGAGGTATTGCAAATACTGTTCAGTGATGAGGCTGGCGGTAACGTCGTGCGGATCGAGCTCGGCCCGTTTGATCAAATGAAGCAGGAGGTCGAGCGGGCCTTCATAGACCGGCAGTCGGAAACGCAGCCCGCCTTCTTCAATCCTGGCCGCCTCGGGATTGTCGCTCACAGCAGCACCCGCGCGATCGCGTTGATTACCGGGTTGATAACCGCCTCCACCGAATCCGTATACAGCAGCAATAGCAATATCAGAAATCCATACGGTTCCAGTTTCGCGAAGCTGCGCGCCGCCCGCAACGGCAGCAGTCCGGTCAGGACGCGTCCGCCGTCGAGCGGCAGCAAGGGAAAAAGATTGAACACGGCCAGGATGATATTGATCGCGACGGACGCTTTAAGCATCAACGCGATCGGCAGCCATACCTGACGGCCCATCGACCCGAGCAGATGAGGCGCCACCATTCTGAGCGCGAAGGCACTCAGAATCGCGAGCGCGAAATTCGTCAGCGGTCCAGCCGCCGCCACCAAAATCATGCCCCGGCGCGGATTACGCAGGCGCCCGAAGTCGACCGGCACCGGCTTGGCGTAACCGAAGATCGGCAGATGAAGAAAAGCCAGCAACGCTGGCAGGATTATGGTGCCAAACAAATCGATGTGCGGAATTGGATTAAGCGTCAGACGGCCGGCGCGCGCCGCCGTATCGTCTCCGAGCATCCGCGCCACCACTCCATGCATCACCTCGTGCAGGATGATGGCGAAGATAACCGGCACCGCGAAAATTGAAATTGCGCGTATCAGGGATGGAATATCGGACACTTAGTCGGCTGCCTCGTCTTTGATGGCCGTCCGCCGCGCGCGCGGATGAAAATCGCGATGAACCTTGCGCAGGTGGCGGCCTGACAGGTGAGTATAAATCTGGGTGGTCGAAATGTCGCTATGGCCCAGCATCTCTTGTACCGAACGCAAGTCGGCGCCGCCTTCAAGCAAATGGGTCGCGAAGCAATGGCGCAGCACGTGCGGACTGACCCAGCGCAGACGCGGATCGGCGGCGGCCCATCCTTTGAGGGCTTTGAAAAATCCCTGTCGCGTCATCGCCCGCCCCAGGCGGCTGATGAACAACGCGCCGTCCGGTTTGAGCGCCGGTCCGGCGGCTTTTCTTCCCGATCGCGCATCAAGCATCCACTGTTGCCGCGCGGCCAGATAGGCGCATAACGCATCCACCGCGCCGCCACCCACCGGTACGATTCGCTCCTTGCCGCCTTTACCAAGCACCACCACGATGCGCTCGTCGAGATTGATCTGCGCGAACCTGAGCTTGACCAGCTCCGAGACGCGCAAGCCGCATCCATAGGCCAGCTCGAGCATCGCACGGTCGCGCAATCCGCGCAGCGTGCCCGTGTCGATGGCGTTGATAAGATGCTCCACCTCGGTCCGGTTTAAAGTGCGCGGTAACGGACGCGGCGGCGGCCTGAGCTTGACCGCCGGCGCGGGATCGCGCGCAAGAATTTTCGCTTCTACCAATTCGCGTACCAGGCCACGCACCGCCGCCATCCGGCGACGCTGACTGGAGGTGCGCAACCCTTGTTCGGCCAGATGTTCGATCCAGGCGGTAAGCGCGGCCGTATCGAGGTCCGGAGGCGAAAGCGAATGGCGCAAACAGAAATCGTTGAAATCGCGCAGGTCGCGACCGTATGCGTCGAGCGAATTTTCGCTCAGCCCGCGCTCGACCGTCAGGCGCACCAGATGCTGATCGATCAGGGTGTCCCAGCCGGCCGCGGCCTGCCCACCCTGCGCGCTCGCCGATGCCGCCCGCCCTTCAAGTGGCCGCGGCGGCTCAGGGACGCTCATTATTATCCGTCGCCTGCGCCATGGACGGGACGTCTGGATCCTTTTCGAGTCGCTCGAGTAAAGCCGTGCGCAAGGTGCGCATCCGTTCCAGTTCGGTGAGCTTACGCCCCGCGCGATCGCTCACGTAGAAAACGTCAAGCGCCTGGTCGGCGTTGGTCGAAATGCGCGCGAGATGGATCACGAGGTCGAGCGTGAACAGAGTGTGGGTAATTGCGAACAGCAGTCCCACGCGATCCTGGGTGAAGACATCGACCACCGTGAACTGCTCGGAGCTGCGATTGTCGACGGTAACCTCGCTGGCGACACGCCGGACAAAACGGCGGCGCGCCGCCCGCACATGATGGGCACTGGCGACCAGCTTGACCACGTCCTCGTCGCCGCACAGCACGCGTTCGAGGTCGCGCGTGACACGATGCCATCGCTCTTCCTCCATTGCTAGCGCGGCGGCGCCCATCAGATGCGATACGCGAAACAGATCCAACGCGATGCCGTCGCTACGCGTGGTGATTCGCGCCGACAGGATGTTGAGGTTGTTGGTGGTGAGGACGCCGGCGATCTTCGAAAAAAGACCCGGCTGATCGCGCGTTACCGCGATAAATTCGCTGAACTCGAGCTCGGGGTAATGGCGATGGCGGCAGACCAGCGCGGTCTCCTTATCTTGAACGCAGCTCGCAGACTCGCCTGCTCGCTCCGCCTGCGGCTGCGCTGGCGTATCTTGAACGCAGCTCGGTGGGGCGGGCGACCCCGCGAACCTTCGGCCAGACTCAGACTCGCCTGCTCGCTCCGCCTGCGGCTGCGCTGGCGTAATCGCCTGCATCATCTCGAAATGAGTTCCAACGTCTTCCTCATTGACGGTCAGAAAATAGCGCTCCGGCATCAGCGCGAGAAAATCGGCGATGGTGCCAGCGGGAGCGCCGAGCGCTTCGAGCCGCTCGCGCACCGCCGCCTTGGCCAGGAGCAGCCGGCGCGCGGGGTCGACCGCTTCGTGATCGCCCTGCTCAAGCGGTTTGAGCGTCTTCATGTAAAGGTCGCTCAGCAGCATGTCGCGCCAATTGTTGTAGACGTTGGGTGCGACCGCCCTCATATCGGCGAAAGTCAGCAGGTACGAGGCCTTCAGTCGATCGATTGAGCCCATCTGGCGGGCGAAACCGCCGACTGTGCGCTGATCGTCGACGTCGCCTTTCTGCGCCACCTGCGACATCATCAAGTGATTGCGCACAAGGAACACGACCAGCTCACTTTCCTCGCTATCAAGCCCCAGCCGTGCGCACACTTCGGCGGTCAGAAGAGCGCCGCGTTCATGATGGTCGTGACCGTATCCTTTACCAATGTCATGCAGCAGCAGGGCGAGGAAGATCATCGGCAAAGCGCCATATTCACGCGCTACTTCGGTCAGCAGCGGATTGCTGTCCTTGAATTCGCCGGCGCGCAGGCGTTCGAGTTCGCGCACCGCCGCCAGCGAATGCCGATCGACGGTGTAGATATGATACAAATCGTGCGAAACCCGCGCGTAGAGCTTGCCGAATTCCGGAATTATCGCGCCCAGCACGCCCGCGCGATGCATCGCTTCGAGGGTTTCGGCTACCCGCTGGCGTCCACTCAGGATTCCCATCAGCGCCATTCCGGTGCGCGCGTCATTGCGCAGGCTTTCGTCAATCAGATGAACGTTATCGCGCACTAATTGATAGGCGCTGCCCGACAGTTCGACGCCGTGCGCCTGGCAGTCGGCGAACACGGTGACCAGGTTGAGCGGGGCGCGCTGGAAAAAACCCGGCTCGGCGATGCCAAGCAGTTTCTGCTGAATAACCACGCCGGGGCGGATTTGGCGCGCTGGCCGGCGGCGTAAAAAACGTCCCGGCACGGTGTCTTCGGTAACGCGCGCGATCAACCCTTCGGAAAAGCGATGAATCGCACTGGCCTCCTGATAATACGCGCGCATGAGCGCGGCGCTGGCGGCCACCCCGCCGGCATCGCTGAAGCCTAGCATCGGAGCGATCTGCTCCTGGTATTCGAAGGTCAACTGATCGGTGTGATGTTTGCTGAGGAAATGCAGCGAATTGCGCACCCGGAAAATGAAATCCTGCGCCGATAAGACTTCATCGAGTTCGCTCGCGGTGATTACCGCCTTTTGCACCAGCTCTCCAAGCGCATGGATTTTGTATTTGACTTTGGCCAGCCATAATGCGGTATGCAGGTCGCGCAGTCCGCCCTCGCCTTCCTTAATCTGCGGCTCCAATAGATAGATTGAATCGCCGTAACGCTGATGGCGTTCGCGGCTCTCCTCGAGTTTCGCCGCGAAGAAGTTGCGCTGATCGCGATTCAAAACCTCGTTAACCAAAGTCTGTTCGAGCTGCGCGTAAAGCTTTTCATCTCCGCCTAGATAACGGACGTCGAGGATGGCGGTCTTCTCCTTGAGATCACTGGCGGCCATCCGCACGCAATCGGCGGCGTTACGTGTCGCATAGCCGACGGTCAGGCCCCCGTCCCAGAGCGCGTGCAGAATAACTTCGGCGACCACCTCGACATACGGTCCGGGTTTGTAGTCATGCAGGAACAGCAGGTCGATGTCAGAGTACGGATTCAGCTCGCCACGCCCATAGCCGCCCCGCGCGGCGACCGTGATCCGCTGGTTCAAGCGCGGGAAGCGGCGGCCGTGATGCTCATCAGCGAAACAATAGAGCGCGCGCATCAAGTGATCGACGGCGAGCGTGTACTCGCGCACAATCGCGAGTCCGCCGGCACCGGCCAGATGACGCTGAAAGAGTTCCGCGCGCGTGCGTTCAAGATGATCGCGCGCCACCGGTCCCGGCCGCCCCTCACGTACGATCGCCGCGAGCAGCCAGCTTTCGTCACGCGCCGCGATGCTGGCGGCATCGGCGAGCCGCGCCGGCTGCGGACTCTGATTCATAAATTGCCCATCGCGGCGCCCGCGCTCAGATACCTCACCACCGCGTCCGCGATACCATCAGCAAGTGCCTGCTGATATGAGGGCGTGGCGAGCAGAGCGGCTTCGGTCGGATTCGACAAAAACCCGCATTCCACCAGTACGGCCGGCATCAAAGGGCCCACCAGTACGTAAAATGGCCCCTTGCGCGCCCCCAAAGCATTCACTCTAATTCCAACGGAATGGCTCACATCCGCCACGGCATCCGCCTCGATCATCCGCGCCAGCGACGCTGACTCAATCGCCTTATACTGCTGGCGCAGGTCCGTCAGGATGTAGTTTAGGTTCGCTCGATGTGGCAGGCCATAGCCGCCGTCCGAGCGATTTTCCATCCGCGCCAGCCTGATCGTTGCGCGGTCGGTGGTGTTGTTCAGGTAATAGGTGGTAATGCCGGCGGCAGCCGCGTCGGGATTGGAATTGAGGTGAATCGACACGAACAGGTCGGCGCCCAAACGGTTGGCCAGAGCGGTACGTTGCGCCAGGCTGATAAAGACGTCGTGGTCGCGTGTCATCGCGGTTCTGATTCCACGAGCCGCCAAGGCCTTTTGCAAACGCATCGCAATTTGCAGCGCCAGGGTTTTCTCCGCGTAGCGTCCGGCTTTCGTCCCGGGGTCGTAGCCGCCATGTCCGGGGTCGATAATAACCAACGGATGCATGGGCGCCTGCCCCACGGTATATGCGGTGCGCCGAACCTGGCTGGCATCGTCATGAAAGCGGGCTGCGGGCTCACGCACGTCGCTAGGAGCGAGCGTTCGCGGCGCGGATACAAGCTTGGCTCTTGAACTTTGCTGAGGGTTGGCTATCGCCGGAGACTTGCGATACGTCGCCGTGCCTTTGGCATCATAACGGTTACTTGAAAGGCCGGTCGAACCCACATCATTATTGTTTGTTGCGGAGGTTCCGCCTGGGCTGAGGCGTCGCGTTCGGATTTGCGCCAGCACCGGCGCGGCAAGATCGGCCACCGCCCCCGCAGGCGCCAGCCGCACAACCAACGCATGACTCACAATTGCCACTATATAATCGGTCTTCCCGCTGACATTGATGACGAGGCGGCAATCGCCGCCGCCGGGATCGATTGCGCGTACCGTTTTGATCGGCGGCTTTTCCTGATTGAAAAGCGGCCGCGGGGGAATCCGCAATTCAGTTTGTTCGAGGTCTATCCACAACTCCTGGCCGTGAATACTGAGATGCCAATGCGGATCGCGCCCGCGATAGGGAAAGCGCAATTCGACGGCCTTGCCCTGCGCCTCCAGCGCGGCGCCGGTGACCACCGCCGCCATCGCGCACGGCGCGAACAGGGACGCGGTGACCACGACCACGAATGCCGCGAAGCTCGAACGTCTCAAGGCCGCGTTCCCCCTCGTCACCATCCAATTCCACCTGGCGCGCCCAGTGGATGGTCAGCCGTCGCCACGCAAACGCGCGGCCATGCTCGCGAGCGTATTCAGCGCGTCCATCGGAGTCATGCGATCGGCTTCCAGCATGCGCAACTCTTCTAAAACCCGGCTCTCGGCCGCGGCGAAGAGATTCATCTGACTCGCGTTTCGAACGCCGTCGGAATGGGCCCACCTGGCCATGCCGGCCTCATCGAATTCGCCCCGCTCAAGGTTGGCGAGAATCTGGCGGGCGCGCGTGATAATGCTGGCGGGCAGTCCGGCCAGCTTGGCCACCTCGATGCCGTAACTGCGATTGGCGGCGCCGTCGACCACGCGCCGTAGAAACAGCACTTCCCCGTTCCACTCCCGCACCGCCATGCTGAGATTCTTGACACGCGGGCGTTCCCGCGCAAGCTCGGTCAGTTCGTGGAAATGGGTGGCAAAGAGCACCTTGGCCCGGGTTGAGTCGTGCAGATATTCCGCTAGCGCCCAGGCGATCGCGAGCCCGTCGAAGGTGCTGGTGCCGCGGCCGACCTCGTCGAGCAGGAGCAAGCCGCGTTCGCTCAGACCCGCGACTAGCCGCGCCGTCTCGCGCATTTCGACCATGAACGTCGACTCTCCGCGCCGCAGCTCGTCACGTGCGCCAATCCGCGTCATCACGCGATCGACCAGGCCAAGATTCGCCTCGACGGCGGGCACGAAGCTACCCATCTGCGCCATGATCACAATCAAGGCGACTTGACGCAGATAGGTCGATTTGCCGGCCATATTGGGACCGGTAATCAGCAAGAGTTGGCGTTCATCGGGATCGGCGTCAAGATCGTTGGGCACGAACTCGCCGGGTTTCAGTCCAGCCTCCAGCACGGGATGGCGTCCGTCACGAATCCTGAGCGCGTTGCCGGAATTCATGGCCGGCCGCACGTAGCCGCGCCGCCGCGCCACGCGCGCCAGCGACATCAGGGCGTCGAATTCACCGATCGCGGTGGCACTGTCGAGCATCGGCGCGACCTGCGCGGCGAGATCGCGCAGGAGCCGGATAAAGAGCCGCGCTTCGAGTTCTTTCAACCCCGACTCGGCGCTCAGGATCTTGCGTTCTAGGTCCTTCAGGGCCGCCGTGGTGAAGCGTTCGGCGCCGACCAATGTCTGCTTGCGCTCATAATCAGCCGGCACACGCTCAAGGTGAGTTTTGGTAATCTCGATGTAGTAGCCGAAGATTTGATTATAGCGCACCTTGAGTGACGGAATTCCGCTGCGCTCGCGCTCGGCGGCTTCGAGCCGCGCGATCACCCCGCGCGCATCCAGTGCCAAGGTCCGCAGTTCGTCAACCTCCGGATCGAAACCCGCGCGGATAACGTTGCCGTCGCGCGCATTGGCGGGCGGTTCGTCGGTTAAAATAGCTTCGATGCGGGCCGCCAGTTCAGGCTGCGGAGTTATCCGTGCCGCAAGCTGAACCATCAAAGCGCCGCTATAACCGGCCATCTCGGCACGCAGCGTAGTCACCGCTTTGAGTGCCATCCCAAGCTTGAGGACTTCGCGCGGGCTCGCGCGCAGGCTGCCGACCCGCCCCGCCATTCGTTCCAG
>JBOHWL010000028.1:0-8096 GCA_050736615.1 Binataceae bacterium (SeqCode)
GCCAGAGACCATAGGCCGCGAGCTGTGTCGATGTGCCGTGAAACCAATTCTCGTGGATAAATGAGATGAACTGATCCATGAGATCGGGCACATCTTTAAAGTGCGGGGGAATATGGCTTCCCACATAGATCGGCTGCTCGCGAAATCGACCTCCGAATTGAGATATCCCAGCGACGGCAGCATGGTTCAAGGCCCACAGCGCGTACTTGTCTAGCGCTGTGGGCCCTTGTTTTAGCCCTATTTCTATAAAGGTCGTGAGTAGGTCGTACTGCCGAGCTAGATTCTTCTCTTGGAGATGTTCGAACATCTCCGGATCGTTCTGTTCCAATACGAGCATCTAGGCGAAATCAATGACGCGCAGCCGCTGAACTCTAGTCTTGTGGCTTTAAACGAAATCGAGACGAACTTGCGCGAGCAGACTCTTTAGTGATCCCCGAATTAGCTGGCGCATTGCCATATATGAAGCTGATCCGCTGTTCCGCTAGCTCCGCCTCCGTTATTTTTATGCTACGTGTTTCTTCACGAAGCCGATCAAGTTCGGAATGGGACGGTGTCGACCCAAGAAATGGTTTTCTTGCCGCCATAAAAAGCCCTCCAGTCCCCGCCGTTCTGTCGAGTGTCTGAACGTTTAACATTTCCGCCCTAGACAATTCTAGCATCTTATCCGGCCTGCCACCTCCCGACCAGCCTATCAGATTGGTCCCGTCAAGTATATTAGTGCCCTAATTCGCTAGGGCGTTTACATTACGGCTGGCCGCTCGCACCGCGCAACGGGCCCTGGGTTAGCGACATCATTCGCGTGCCCGGACCACGAACAGTGACCGCATAACGTTGATCATGTCTGCCGAGGGTTCGCGCCTCAAGATGGAAGACATCATCGCGTATCTCGCGCACAATCGCGTCGCTGCAAGTGCCGATTGAACCTGGCGCGGAATTCCCGCTCGAATGCGCGATTCGGAAGATCATTGTCCAGGCGTGCGCCACGCTAGCAGCGCCTCGGCTTCGACCGATTCAACAAACCGCCCGGACGGTTCCAAGCGCGACAAGCCTGTGCGCAGCTCATGCTCAAAAGCCGCGCGATTTTGGCCCAGCACCGCCGGTGAGGTGACCGACATGGAATAGGCGCGGCCGACCAGTTCGTCGAGCGAAGTTTCCCGCGAATAGGCCACGCCCAAACGCTCGATCCGGGAAAAGCGCGAGCGCGACAGCACGGTCTCATTTTTCTCCCAGGCCGGGCCGCGGCGAAACTCGCGCGCCTGGGCTTGCTCTGGCGCCCATTTTTTGGCTGCCTCATTCAGCACCGTCTTCCAACTATTCTCGCGGACATCGAGAGCTCGTTCTCCGAGCAGCGCAACGCATCCGTGCGGCGCGATCAGCTCATTGAGTTTGCGCAAAGTCGCGTCTCGGTCCATCCAGTGAAACGAACGCCCCATCGCGGCCATTGCGAAGCTGCCGAGCGCCGCATCCAAATCTTCCGAACCGCCCTGGGTCAATTTCAAGGTCACGCCCGCAAACGAGGCCTCATGCCGTGCCATCACCAACATCTCCGGGTCGGGGTCCATGCCGAGCAGTTCCCGAAAATAGCGCGCCATACCAATGGCGATAAACGCCGGCCCGCAGCCGAGGTCGAGCAGACGGCCACTGCCGTCAAGCTCACAGCGCTCCGCAATGCGCGCGTACAGCGCCGCCGGATAGCGTGGGCGGAAGCGCGCATAGAATGGCGCGGTGGAACGGAATCGCGAAGCGGACGGCATCTCAATCGCGCCCGGCCGCGCGTGGTCCGGTCGCATCGTGCCGAACCAGGCGGAGGACGCCGCGGCGCGCCTTTGAGTACTTGCCGATATGGCGCCCGCGGCGTATGGTGCGCAGCGTGCCGACTTTCAGCAAAATAATCGCCGCGACGGACTTTTCAGAGGATTCGGCCCTGGCGCTTAGTTTCGCCGAGGAAATCGCGCGCAAGTTCGCCGCCGAAATAATCGTGTTCCACGTCGACCAACCGCTGCAGCCTGTGGCGGTCAGCGAATTGAACCCTGGTCTCGACGTCGGCACGATGAACCGCATCGCGGAGGAGCAGCGTCTGCTCGCCTTGGGCGAACTCGATAAGGTCGTCGCGCGCTTGCGCGATAGCGGCCTCAAGGCGCGCGGACTTTTGCGAGTTGGTGCGCCGTTCCTCGAAATTATCAACGCCGCCCAAGGCGAAGGTGCGGACCTGATCGTGCTAGGCACGCATGGCCGCACCGGGTTGGCCCACGTCTTGATAGGCAGTGTGGCGGAACGCGTGTCGCGCAAAGCGCACTGCCCCGTTCTCACCATTCGCCACCCCGATCGCAAGTTTAAGCATCCGCTGGAAAAGTAAACCGCCGCGCAACCGCGTTCATATTCACACCGGTGCGGCCCGCGTCAGCGTCCGGTAAAGCGTGGCGCGCGTTTTTCGGTAAATGCTTTAATTCCTTCCTTGAAATCTTCGGAGCGCGTCATCTGCTCGACCAGTTCGTCCTCGTCGCGCATCGCCGTCGCCAAATCAGTGAAGAGATGCTGATAGACCATCCGCTTGGCCTTGGCGACACCTAACGGCGTGCATTGCGTGGCGATTTCGCGGGCGAGTTCACCGACGGTGCTCATTAACTGATCATGCGCGACGACTTTGCTGACGAGTCCCATCCGCAGCGCCTCTTGCGCATCGACCAGGCGCCCAGTCACGGCGAGGTCCACCGCGTTCGCGACCCCGATAATCCGCGGCAGCATCCAGCTACTGCCATGCTCGATGGCCAGTCCGCGACGGACAAAGATGAGCCCCATGCGCGCGCGGTCTGAAGCGATCCGGATGTCATAGAAGAGCGAATTGGTGAAACCCATGCCGACGCAGGCGCCATTGATCGCGGCGATAATCGGCTTGCGCATCGCGAGCAACCAGGAAAAGCGTCCGGAGAAATTCGCATCGCCCGCTTGCTGATCGTTATCGGCAGTCGCACGCGATGGATTGCCGACGCTTTCCGCGCCAGTCGCGATTTTTGACAATCCGCTCATGTCCGCGCCGGCACAATATGCCCGTCCCGCACCGGTAACGATTATCGCGCCAATTTCCGCATCGTGATCGGCGTCGGTCATGGCGTCGCGCAGCTCCGTATCCATTTTGCGCGTCCACGCGTTCATGCGCTCGGGCCGGTTGAAAGTAACGGTCGCGACGCGATCCGCCTTATGGTACATGATGTCGCTGAAGTCCATTTCAACTCCTCAGGATTTTGGTTGCGGTTGCGCCTCGATCAAAGCACTTCGCCAAGGCGAAATCTAACCGCCCGCGTAGCTCCAGACTTTCGCAAAGGGATCGCCAAACTTGGTGCTCGCTTTTCATTCCCAGCGCGGGGAAGCGGAGTCGAGGGATTTGCGCGAGGCGATGGGATTTCTCTCTGTTGCCGGAAAAAGAAGAATATCGGTCCGCGCGGATTTATCGCTCCGGCAGGAGCTGCCGTGCTGATTCAGTTCGGCGGGAGCGACGCCTGGAGCTTGAGCAACTCCACCGTCACCTCCGCGCTGCTGATCATGTCGTTAACATCGATTGATTCGTGCACGGTATGGATATCACGCATGCCGGTGCCAAGATTAGCCACCGTCAAGCCGCGCTTGTTGAAGATATTGGCGTCGCACCCGCCTCCCGTCGCCTGAGCTTCCAAAACACGTCCGGTCCGCCGTGCCGCTTCGAGCACCCGCAGGACCAGCGGCGTGGTTTCACTCAAGGCCATCCCGTCGTAAGTCGGGCGTATCACGTAGTCCAAGGAGGGGCGCATCACCTTCCCGGCGATGGTCAGGCTCGCGCGAGCCGCCGCCGTTTTGAAACAGGCGACCATATGATCGATTTGGGCTTTGAGCTTCGCCGGATCAAGCGAACGCGCTTCACCCCGGACAGCTACTTCATCCGGCACGATATTGACCGCGCGCCCGCCCTGAATCACCCCTAAATTGGCGGTCGTTTCGCCATCAATACGGCCCAGACGCATCGCGGCGATAGCCTCGGCGGCAATCCGGATCGCCGACAGACCACGCTCGGGTGCGATGCCGGCATGCGCCTCGCGCCCCTTGACCGTGAAGCGCATCCCGACGGCGGCCGGGGCGCGCACAATCAGATGACCCGGCGCATCGCTGTCGTAAACCAGGCCCTCGCGCGCTTCGATCAGGCTGAGGTCCAGATGGCGTGCGCCTAAAAGTCCGATTTCCTCACATATGGTGAAAACCACGTCGATCGGCCCGTGCGGGATCGCGTCGTCGTGTAACCGATGCAGGGCTTCGCAGATAATCGCACATCCCGATTTGTCGTCACCGCCCAGGATCGTGGTGCCGTCGCTGCGGATAATGTCGCCCTCGACGATTGGTTTGACGCCTTCGCCTGGAACAACCGTATCCATGTGGGCACAAAGCAGGAGTGGCGGCGCGCCGGTCGTACCTTTGACCCGCCCAATCAGATTGCCGGTATTGCCGCGAACCTTTTCGCCGGCGTTATCGTAATGGCAGCTTGCGCCCGCGCTTTCGAGTTCGCGCTGAAGCCGCCGCGCGATTTCGCGCTCGCGGCGGGAAAGCGAGTCGATCTGGACCAGCTCGAGAAAAAGCCGCTTAAGCCGCTCGCGATTAACCATCGCCGAACGCTCCAGTGCCAATATCCAATGCGATGGCGCGGCGCTCGAGTGGCAAGATGGTATGCTCAGACCGCCTTGCGCGCGGGAATTTCATTGGCGTCCAGCGAGCGCGTGAGCCTTTGATGGGTTCTCCGCAGTGATTCCGGCATATGCGCGCCGAATTTCTCGAAAAATTCACCCGATGATGCCATTTCCGCCTTCCATTCCTCGCGGTCGATTCTGAGCGCCTCAGCCACCCGTTTCGGTGAAATGTCCAGTCCTTTGAGATCGAGGCTGCGCTCGTCGGGCACCATGCCGACCGGCGTTTCACGCGCGCCCGCGTCGCCATGAATACGTTCGAGCATCCATTTGAGCACGCGCAGATTTTCGCCAAAGCCGGGCCAAAGGAACTTGCCGTCGCCGTCCTTGCGAAACCAATTGACCATGAAAATCCGTGGCGGACGCTTAAGCACCTGGCGCATTTCGAGCCAATGGCCGAAATAATCGCCCATGTTGTAGCCGCAGAACGGCAACATCGCCATCGGATCGCGCCGAATCACCCCAACTTTGCCTGCCGCCGCGGCGGTCGTTTCGGAACCCATCGTCGCGCCCATGAAGATGCCGTGCTCCCAGTCGCGCGACTCCAGTACCAGCGGGATAGTCGTGGCCCGGCGTCCGCCAAAGATGATCGCCGAAATCGGCACGCCATCGGGATCCTCGGCATGCGGTGAAAGGACCGGATTGTTGCTCATTGGCGTGGTGAAGCGGCTATTGGGATGAGCCGCTTTTTCCCCCGAGGTGGGATCCCATGGACGCCCCTTCCAGTCGATCAGCCCGGCGGGCGGGTCCTGGTCCATCCCTTCCCACCACACGTCACCGTCGGCGCTCATCGCGACGTTGGTAAAGAGCGAATCGTGGCTCAGCATCTTGAGTGCATTGGGATTGGATTTGCCGCTCGTGCCGGGCGCGACGCCGAAATAACCGAACTCGGGATTGGTCGCCCATAGTCCGCCGTCAGCACCCACACGCAGCCATGCGATATCATCGCCGACGGTGAACACGCGCCAGCCCTTTAGCGTCTCGGGCGGAGTCAGCATCGAAAGATTGGTTTTGCCGCACGCGCTGGGAAAGGCGGCGGCGATGTAACGTGTTTCACCGGCGGGATTTTCCAAGCCGACGATCAACATATGTTCAGCCAGCCAACCCTCGTCGCGTCCCAGGCAGCTCGCGATTCTGAGCGCGAAGCATTTCTTGCTGAGCAGCGCGTTGCCGCCATAGCCGCTGCCCACCGACCAAATCGTATTGTCTTGCGGGAAATGGCAGATAAAACGGCGCTGCGGGTTGATGTCGAGCGTGCAATGCAGGCCGCGGCAGAATTCGCCCGCTTCGCCCAGCATGTCCAGCGCCGCCGCACCCATCCGCGTCATGATTCCCATGCTCAGCGCGACGTAGAGGCTGTCGCTGATCTCGACGCCAACCTTGGCGAAGCGCGAACCCAACGGACCCATGACGTATGGAATCACGTACATGGTACGCCCGCGCATCGAGCCCTCGAGCATCGCGCCGAGCTTGCGATAGGCCTCCTCCGGCGCCATCCAGTGATTGGTGGGACCCACCTGCTCCTTCTCCGGTGCGCAGATGAAGGTGACCTCCTCGGTGCGGGCAACGTCGTTGGGATTGGAGCGATGGAGATAACAGCCGGGCCGCTTGGATTGATTCAGTGGGAGCAGCACGCCGGTCGCCGTCGCCTGCTCGGTGAGCATCCGCTTTTGTTCCGCGGAACCGTCGCACCATACGATTCGGTCCGGACGGGTCAGACGGGCGCATTCGGCCACCCAGTCGTTGAGAGCGCGGCTTTTGCTGGGCGTGTTCTCTACGGAGGTGTTAAGGGTCATAGGATAAGCTCCGATCGATCAATCATCCGCTGTGGCGCTGCGAGGAAATGGCCTACCGGCGGAGAGACTGAAGGTGTCTCGATGATTATAATCAGAGCCTACCATCACCGCGCCAGGCTCGCCAGATCAGAGGATTAGAAATCGGCCTGATCGCAATCACGGGTTATAAGCGGGACTTTAAATATAAGAGCGGCTTTAGAACGCCGGAAGGATGAAATAAGACCGTTAGCTGCAGGAATCCTGGTCCGCACCGTAGAATGGTCGTATCGTTTGGCCCAGCCGCGCCGCCTGCCGGAAGCTTCAATCAGAATCCACCAGGCGGTGGGCCGGCGTTTTTCGATGCGGCCCCAACGGTCGGCACTCGGTTTGACGCAGGTTGGCCAAACGTCGCTCGGGTCAGACACCCAGCCTTGACTGATGGGAGCCAAACGGCCACTTCCCAAAATCTTCCTGACTGTTTTCGCCAACGCCTCCATCTGAGCGGACGACATATCACGGGTCCTCACATCGACGGCTTCATCAAACAGGTGTTTGGAGATGTACACATGGTGTGAAATTCCGCCGTTCGATTACATGCGGCATGGGCTCGATCGTCGCATATCTGCTCCGGCCCGCCCTTGCGCGCTTGCTCGTAAGCTTTCAAGATTTCGTCGCACGCCTCTTTGTTCTTATAATGCGTCCGCGTGTTCCTCCAACAATACAAGTTATCTCATATCGCCACGGCCCGCTGTTCGCGAGTGCGGTTCCACTGACGATGTAAAGCTCCTTGCGGGTGGCAAGGAAATACGGGTTCGCGATTCGTCCGAGCGTATCTCTCGACTCCATCGAACGCCGGACGGTTGAGGCGATGCGATAGTGCGGCCGATCGTCATCCGCACGTGCAAATTCGGCGCCGTCTGAACCAGCCCAGGTAGCTTTTGTTTGTGTAGAACTTAGAGCGATCGGGAAAGGGCGGCCAGAATAATTTCACGGGTGTCTTGCGTGAGCGGCCGGGCGATTCAAGTTGAAACATATCGCTGGATTGCGGAGCGGCGGTAAAAAATTGTGACGGGTACTTGCATTGACGCGAGCGCTCACGCAAGATGCACCGCACGCGCACGGAAGACCGCGAAGATACCACGGGCTACCAGCCACGCGCACAAACTCCCGGTTGTGGATTGGCTGCAAGCCAACTCGGACGGTGAGAGTTGACAGCGGGGGTAGCGAGCGATAGTCTTCACGATTACCCCTAGCGGGTGCGGTTCTTTGAAAACTGAATAGTAGTGCATGCCTTTAATTGGGCGGCGGGGGATCTGAAGAGATCCGAAGCCCGTCCGATTCTTTGGTTTATTTCAGCGGTCAAGTCCGCCGGTCCATGCGCGTTAACCGCGTGGGACCGGCGCTTAATGAGCTTATATGGAGAGTTTGATCCTGGCTCAGAACGAACGCTGGCGGCGTGCCTGAGACATGCAAGTCGTGGGAGAACGTCGGGGCAACCCGGCTAGTAAACCGGCGCACGGGTGAGTAACACGTGGACAACCTGCCTCGGAGACTGGGATAACCCGTCGAAAGACGGACTAATACCAGATAAGACCACGGACAGTTCGCTGTCCGA
>JBOHWL010000029.1:0-4789 GCA_050736615.1 Binataceae bacterium (SeqCode)
GATGGGCAGCGGTCGCAAATGCCGGCGTCATCTACCGAGTGTTCAAATGGCTACATATCACAAGACTAACCGGACGATCCGACGTGTGGCATGACGTTTTCAGCGACTTTCGCCGCTATTGGTTCCAAGTCTGGTTGAGGGACGGCACGAGAATAACCGGTTGGCCTGATTACTATTCCGACACTCCAAATAAACGAGAATTGTTCTTGCGCGACGCTCTGGTTGAGCGAGTCGGGGAGCCCGATTATGATGTACCTGGCCCCGGTGTTCTTTTAACGGAACGCGCGGAGATTGAACGAATCGAGGTTTTACCGAGAGAACCTGAAAAGACTTATGAGCAACGACAACGGCAAACCGATAACTGAAGGCAGAGGTGAGCGGCCGCCCGGCTCCAGACCATCAATCGTCGTAATTAAAGGCCTGCGCGGTGAGAAGCCAGACACCCCACGGCCTACGTCCCAGCAGCCGCCGCCGCAACGATCCGACAAGTAAGCAACCCGCTTTCACGCAGAGGCCGGAGCGGTAATCACCTATTGGTACGTCGCGGGTGCGCTGGCCCTTGCCCGCGCCACCATCATTGGTGCCCGTTGTCCATTTTACCTGCTGCTGATTCTCGCGAGGGGCCAACTCAAGAAAGCTGGGAGCACGCGCATCGCGCCGAGTTCGCAGCGGACGCGTGGCAACATCCGCCATGGCTTCGTCTATGAGCGCGTGCCACACGTCACGCTCAAATCGATCGCCATTTACCGCGTTGACGCCCTGGCCCGGCGACCTGATCTGTGGCGAAGGCCGCTACATGGAGGGCGATAGCGAGAAGCGCGCCGCCATCTTCATTGGTTCCGAGTTCGGCACCGTGCAGCGCGCCGATCTGGTCGCCGCCGCCCGTGAGGCGGGCGACGCCAGCTTCGACGTGCTGATTGCGTGCGCGTTCAATTACGAGGCGCGCACGACGGAGTTCAGCAAGCTGGGGCGCATACCAGTGCTCAAAGCGCGCATGAACGCCGACCTGCACATGGCCGAGGACCTGAAGAATACCGGCAAGGGCAACCTCTTCGTCATCTTCGGCGAGCCCGATGTCACGATTCTGCCGGAGAATGACTCAGGAATCTTGACGCAGCTCGCAGACTCGCCCGCTCGCTCCGGCGCGCAACGCGCCTCCACTAGCGAAAGGCTGCGGGTAAAGGTTAACGGAGTGGACGTGTTCAAGCCGCAGACCGGCGAAGTCGTCAGCGACACCGCCGACGGTATCGCCTGCTGGTTTATCGATACTGATTACAACGAGGAAAGTTTCTTCGTGCGACAAGCCTACTTCTTGGATGCGAACGATCCCTACAGCGCCCTCAAGACGACGCTTAGGGCGGAGATTGATCCAGAGGCGTGGGAAACGCTGCACAGCGACATTTCACGCCCGTTCGAAAAGCCGAAGAACGGCCGTATCGCGGTGAAGGTGATCAATCACCTGGGCGACGAAGTGATGAAGGTTTTCCGGGTGTGAGGTCACGCTAGTGAAGGTGCGTTGCGCGCCGGAGCCAGCACATCAGGCGAAGCTAAGCCGAGCGCATTAGCGCAGCCGAAGGCGGAGCGAGCAAGCGAGTCTGCGAGCTGCGCTCAAGAATAGAGTCTGCGAGTCGCGTCACAGGATCAGGAGTCTGCGAGCTGCGTCAAGATTCCCAAGTCCCGCTCCGGCAGGAGCGTGAAGTTCCGCATCGCCTCATTTTGAGCGAAATCAGCTTCTCCCGGACTATTCTCGCAAGCGTGGGGCAGCGCGGCCAAACGCGCTGCTGAGACGCCGCGTTCTTGTGCATATTTATCACGCTGCATCGCTCTATAGCAGCGATTTGGACATTAAGCGCTTGCAAATCACTTATAATTATGGATCGGCTGTGCTTGTCTGATCCGCCATTCCCACTAGCGCGGGGTAGGAAGGTTCCCAGATTAATGAGAAATCGAATCAGGCGCTGTTACCTGCTCGGATTCGTCTGTGTGAGCGTGATGCTTTTCGGGTTGGCTTTGGGCGAGTACGGCTTTGCCGCTACGGTGACCTGCAACGTGAAAGACAGCTCAATCTGGGATTCGATGACGCGTTGGATCGTGATTCACGGCACCCAGGGCGTCCGTTTGGCGCGCAACGTCGGCTTCCGCTCGATCGGTCATGGCTATTATCTCGAGGACGGTACCGAAACCGGCAACCAATTGTATGCCAACCTCGGCGTGTTCGCGCGCGCGGCGGTGGCCAACGTACAGAATCCGCGCCAGGTGCCGGGCATTCTGACTGCTAACGATCCCGATCCCAAGTGCGCGAACCACGACGATAAATGCGCGATTGGCTATGACAACTTCCCCTATTACTCAGATGCGAACCATCCGTCGGTCTTCTGGATGATGAACGGCTGGAACGATTTCGAGTACAACATGGCGGTGGGCGCGGGCACTTGCGGCGCCTGTTACTGGTTGGTGCCGGGAGCGATCAGCGGGCCCTCGCAAACCGAGAAATGGTTTGGTTATGCCAGTGAGCAGCAGGGCGTCGGTCGCGCCGGCACCACGCCGCTGCAAAAATTTGTTGGGAACACTTGCAGTTCCGCCATGGAAGCCTTCATGGAGGTCGGTGCCAGCGCCACCTGTTTGGGCGTCAACTTCATGGACCCTGCCAAACTGGTCTCAAAGACCTCAACATTGCAGATGTTGCCGTCACCGCAGGCAATCCAGAATTATCCAGTTCCAGCGAATGATCTTTACTGGCCAATTGTCGGCGGCGGCGGACGTCTCGCCACACGCTGCCCGGGGGTGGAGCTGAGGGCGTGAGCATGCAGCTCACCAACTTTGGAGTGTCGCAGCGCCTTTTCAGCGTCTATGACGGTCCGACCTACCAGGATTCCAATGCCTATATAGACATTCATCCGACTTATCTGACCAGCGATGGCACCGTGACCGGCGCGGTGCTGGATACGAAGGGCGGCAAGTGCGAACCGAACGAAAACGTCGGCAATCCGTGTCAATTTGCCGGGTTCATGAATGGCGGCCTCAACGGCCTCAAGGCCTACCGGACGGGCGTGGCCAAGGAAGCCCGCTGCTATCTGCCTAATGCGGCGATTGGATGGAAACAGCCCAACGGCTTCTACTACGCGCCGGCGTTCCATTCGGCCAATCTGTTTTTCAGCGGCGTCGATATCCGGCACTTCGTGACCGAGCCCTTTTTTGAGCCTGGCCTCTTCGACTTCAACACCGACCTGGCCGAAACAAAGGAGGCGTACTGCTCGTGGAATTCCGGCTATTTTAATGGCTTTACCGATATCGATCGCGAGACCGTGCTGAACGACGACGACGGTACTTTGACCGGCTTGACCAGCCCAATCGGTTACTCAACGCCGCCACCGACGGCCACGCCCGCAGGGTCAAGTAACGCGGCGCCGACGAAGTACGAAACCATCTCGGTCAACACGGAGAATTTCTTTGACGCGCCGACCGAGACTTCGGAATGCGCCTCCGACGTCGCGGTGGACAAAGTGAACGGTTCCAAATGTCCGCCCGCGACCGCCAAGACCAGCCCGTATGAATACGTGACTACGGCGCTCTATCCCGAATGCGCGCTGAGCGTGCCGCTGCCGCCGCCTCCTCCGGCTCCGCAGCCGCTATTTTTGCAATGCAGCGATGCGAACTGGATGAGCATCTGCACGAATCCCCCGGGGTCGCCTGGCGCCTGCGTGGGTGTTCCCATCTATCGCCAGCTCTTGGTTAAGGGTGAAAGCGAAGGGCTCAACCAGGTCAAGCGATGATGGGGCAGAATACGTTCCAGCGCAGCGGTCTCACCGTCAATCACGGCAGCTATTACATCGATACCAATGTCTCGAAAAAAACTCAGATGGACCATGGCGCGCAAAGTTTCAATGTGTTTGCCGCCGGGCAGAAATACGACCTGTTCTTCCTCTACGCCAAGCCCGACACGCAGCAGACGTATACGATGTTCGTGGGCAAGGATATTCCGAATGTGGGCGACCAGAATTGCGCCCAAGGGGGCGTTGCCGCAACCAGCCTGGCAAAGTTCGGTTACGTTGATATCACCACCGCCAAGTACACCTTCTCGGCTGCCGACGGCGGCAAGCTGCCGGCGGGATGGAGCGCCTGCTATGACGCAAACAGCGGCATCCTGACGCTGAAAACGGATATGTCGGGCATCGCCAGCGCCTTCGATCTCAACAGTATCGTTCCGCGCTCATTGCCGCCTAAAACATTGGGCCAGGAATTCTGCCAGCCGGCGACGATGTGTAGCTGGGTCAAAAATGGCAGCGTCGGTTCGTGCCAGTGCAACCCGAAGAGTCCCTATTACAACACCTGTAACCAGACCAATCCCGCCGGTCAGACCGTTTGCAGTTGGTCGGTCAAGGACCTCGATTGTCCGGCGCAGGGCTGCCCCGCGTTCCAGGTTACCTTCCCGTCGAGCCAGTATTTCACCGCCAACGACACCAATCATCGGCCCACGCCTAGCATGTTCAACTTCGTGTCTAAAGGTTCAACCGGCTTTGACTGGAACGTGCCGTTCAATCTTGAGAGCTCGGATATCGCAGGAGCCCAGTGCGCCTATACTCAACAACCGCCGCTGGCATGTAAGGGCCTAAGCGCCCGCCTGGAACGGCGGATGCGGTAATCCGGCTGAGCGAAATCCCTGCGCGGTTATAAGAAAATGATGAGGCAGGCGGGCCGTAACTGGCGCGCCTGCCTCATTAACGTCAGCGAATGGAGAATCAGGCGGTCGCGTTACGCTCGGCGGCCGGAGCGAGGCTCAAACCGCGCG
>JBOHWL010000030.1:0-32877 GCA_050736615.1 Binataceae bacterium (SeqCode)
GTGATGTGGTGGAGGCGGGGGGAATTGAACCCCCGTCCGAAGATTGTCAGACCATGGCCACTACACGCTTATTCCGCGCTTTGGAGCTCGCCATCTAAACGCCCACGGACGGGCTTTCATCTGGCAAGCCGATTTAAATTTCGGGCGTTCGTCCAACCGGCGAACGACGACTACCCTAGCCCATTAAATGACATTCCGACCCGCCGCCATGGGCGAGCGGCGGCGGAACGCTAGCGGCCCTTAGGCCGCTAGAGCGTAACCGTTATTGTCTGCGGATAAATTTCGCAGTCTGTTTGTTTAACGGGCCAACAGTACCCCGGCGTGCGACCATAACCCTCGCATCTCCGTCGAACCCATTTCGCCCCCATTCACGAGCAGGCAGGTCAAACGGTTACATTCCTAATCTAAGGCTGCCGGGCGCTTATCGCAAGATGAGGGATGATCAAACGGAGTAAGTGACCGCTTAGCCGAACATCTCTTTGATTTTATCCACGAAGCCTTTGGACATCGGATGATTGACATCTTCGCCCGAAAGGCGCGCGAATTCCTCGAGCAACTCGCGCTGGCGCGAGGTCAGCCGTCGCGGTGTTTCGACCACGATACGCACCAACTGATCGCCGCGGCCATAACCGTGAAGATCGACGAAGCCCTTGCCCTTTAGCCGTAACAACTTGCCGGATTGAGTAGCGGCCGGGATTTTCAGCTTGATCTTGCCCTCGAGCGTCGGCACTTCGATTTCGGCGCCAAGCGAGGCTTGAGGGAAACTAACCGGCACTTCGATAACGACATCATTGTCTTGCCGTACAAACAGGGGATGCTCGCGGACATGGACAACGACATACAAGTCGCCATTCGGGCCGCCGCCAAAGCCAGCCTCGCCCTCGCTGCGAAGCTTCAGGCGCGAACCATTATCGACGCCTGGCGGAATCTTAACCGAGAGCGAAACCGGTTTGCGGATGCGTCCTTGGCCCTGACATTTGGGGCAAGGGTCGGCGATGATCATTCCTTCGCCGCGACATTGGCCGCAGGTGGTGGAAATGGAAAAGAAACCCTGCTGCGTGCGCACCTGGCCGGTGCCGCGGCAATTGGGGCACGTGCGCGCACCATCGGAGCCGCCGCGCGCGCGGGTGCCGTTGCACGCGTCGCAAATCGCGAGCCGCTGAAATTTGACTACCTTGTCGGTGCCGCGCGCGGCCTCCTCGAATTCAACTTCGAGATCATACCTGAGGTCGTCGCCACGACGGCTGCGCGAGCGCGAACGTCCGCGTCCGGTGCCGAAGAAATCGCCAAAAATGTCAGAAAATACTTCCTCGAAACCTTGGCTGAAATCGAACCCGCCGAAGCCGCCGGCACCCTGCGGTCCTTGGAACGCGGCGTGCCCGAAGCGGTCGTACTGTGCGCGCTTTTCCGGGTCCGAGAGGACCTGGTAAGCCTCGTTAATTTCCTTGAAACGCTCTTCAGCCTGCTTGTTACCGGGATTGCGATCGGGATGGAATTGGACCGCGAGGCGCCGATAGGATTTTTTCAAATCGTCTTCAACGGCATCGCGTCCGACACCCAGAACCTCGTAATAGTCGCGCTTTCTCTCAGTGGGCATCGCGCAGCAATCTTAGTCCAGTCAGCGTCCGGAAGTAAGCCGGATAATAAACACCCGCCACGGAGCATTCTGGACGAGTGTGGATAACACAAACCGACTTTGAACTTATCATGTAGTCTCGTACAGCGCGCTTTCGTTAGCGCGCGAATCACTGAAGGAAACCGACGGATGGAACGGTTCCGAGCGCATCCGCCGGTCCTTGTCGCTACTTTATTTCACTTCTTTGAAGTCCGCGTCCACCACGTCTTCTTTCTTTTCTTCCGCACCATCAGTGGCGTGGCCTTCGCTACCGTCACCTGTGGGCCCGCTCTGAGGGTTCGCGCCGCCCGTCGCTTGTGCGCGTGTTTTGCTGTACATCGCTTCGGCGAGTTTGTGCGAGGCGCCGGAAAGCGCCTCGGCGGCGCGATTGAGCTCGTCGGGATCTTTCGATTCGAGCTTGCCTTTAGCCTCGCCGAGCGCCTCCTCGATGGTCTTGCGCGAGGCTTCGTCGAGTTGCGAACCGTAATCCGCCAAGGTCTTTTCCGTGGTATAGACAAGGTTGTCGAGCTTGTTGCGAGCCTCCGCCAGGGCGCGCCGCTGATGGTCATCGGCGGCGTGTTGCTCCGCTTCTCGCACCATCCGTTTGATCTCTTCTTCGTTAAGCCCGGAAGAGGCGGTTATCCGGATGGATTGCTCTTTATTGGTTCCAAGGTCCTTGGCATGGACATTGACGATACCGTTGGCGTCGATATCGAAAGTGACCTCGACCTGGGGAAGGCCGCGCGGCGCGGGCGGAATGCCGATCAGGTCGAATTGACCCAGCAGCTTATTGTCCGCCGCCATTTCGCGCTCACCCTGGAAGACCCGGATCGTAACCGCGGTCTGATTATCCTGCGCGGTTGAGAAAACCTGGCTCTTGCGGGTTGGGATCGTGGTGTTTTTGTCGATCAGCTTAGTAAATACGCCGCCCAAAGTTTCGATCCCGAGCGACAGCGGCGTCACATCCAGCAGGAGCACGTCCTTGACTTCGCCCTTGAGCACGCCAGCCTGGATAGCCGCGCCAATCGCAACCACTTCGTCGGGGTTGACGCCCTTGTGACCCTCGCGGCCGAAGAGCTTTTTGACCCGCTCCTGCACCGCCGGCATCCGGGTCATGCCGCCGACCAGCACCGCCTCATTGATATCACTCGCGCGTAATCCGGCATCCTTGAGCGCCGTCGTACAGGGTCCATCCAGCCGCTCGAGCAAATCTCCGCACAAGGCTTCGAGCTTGGCCCGCGTCAATTTCATATTGAGATGCTTGGGGCCTGACTGGTCAGCCGTGATGAACGGCAGGTTGATATCGGTCTCCATCACGGTCGACAGCTCGCATTTGGCTTTTTCGGCCGCTTCCTTGAGACGCTGCAGGGCCATCCGGTCATTGCGCAAATCGATGCCCTGGTCTTTCTTGAATTCGTCGGCCAAATAATCGATTACCCGTTGATCAAAATCCTCACCACCGAGAAAAGTGTCACCATTGGTGGCTTTGACTTCAAAGACGCCTTCGCCCAATTCCAGAATCGAGATGTCAAAGGTGCCGCCGCCGAGATCGAAAACCGCGATCTTTTCGTCCTTTTTCTTATCGAGGCCGTAAGCTAATGAAGCGGCGGTCGGCTCATTGATAATCCGCAGGACGTTGAGTCCGGCGATACGGCCGGCGTCCTTGGTAGCCTGGCGCTGATTGTCGTTGAAGTAGGCGGGAACGGTGATGACCGCTTCGGTGACTTTCTCGCCGAGATAATCCTCGGCGGTCTGCTTCATTTTCTGCAGCACAAAGGCCGAAATTTCCGGCGGACTGTATTTTTTTCCGCGGATTTCAACCCACGCCGCGCCGTCATCATTCTTGAGCACCCTGTAGGGCAGAACTTTGACCGCCTTTTGCACTTCAGCTTCTTCGAAACGGCGGCCCATCAGGCGCTTGATTGCAAAGACCGTGTTGGTTGGATTGGTAATCGCCTGGCGCTTGGCGATCTGGCCCACCAGCCGTTCACCGGAGTCGGTGAAGGCCACGACCGAAGGCGTGGTCCGACTGCCTTCCGAATTGGCGATCACAACCGGGTCGCCACCTTCCATGATAGCGACGCAGCTATTGGTCGTGCCCAGGTCTATTCCGATTACTTTTGCCATTGTTCAGCGAACCTCTTAAACTATCGATAACCACGTTTCAGGTATTTTCAACGGCTCCGACAGCGCAGTCATTCCTCTTTGTCCTCCGGGGAGTCTTCTGAAGCCGCTGGTTTGGCCACCGAGACCCGCGCCGGACGCAGCATCCGGTCGCCGATCTGATAGCCACGATCAAATTCCCGCACGACCGTGTTGGGCGGATGCTCTCCGCTCAGCTCATGCTCAACGGCTTCATGATGCTGGGGGTCAAAGGGCTGGCCGACCGCCTGCACCGGCCTCACGCCTTGCGAGCGTAAATAATCCATAAGCGAGCGCAGCACCATCTCAACCCCTTCAACGATGGGTTTGCCGTTGCCGCCACCGCGTGCCGCATCCACCGCGCGTTCAAGATTATCGACGATCGGCAACAGGTCGCGCAGCAGGTTTTCGCGTTGGATACGAACGCTCTCCTCACTTTGCTGGCGTACGCGTTTACGCACGTTTTCAGACTCTGCCAGCACGCGTAGGTATTTATCCCTGAATTCCGTCAGCTCCTTGTCTTTTTCCGCTAGTTGGGCGTTGAGATCCTCGGCTTGAGCCGCCGCTTGAGGTTTTTCCGGCGATGGCGCCGCGACGTCCTCCGTCAGCACGATCGGTTCGGCCTGCTCGGACGAGGACGGCTGCCCCCGCTGTTCTTCAGGGCGTTTGAATTGATTTGTCATGGCCAAAATCCCACGAGCATTAACCTAAGCATTAATCGAAGTCATGCCAGAGGTTTTTCAATGAAAATCGCCGGAGTGTGCGGCTTTCGCAACTGATTTTTGCCTCAACCGGGCGCAACGATGCCGGATCGCCAATAACTCGGGCATCCTTCCAAGCTCAAGTGACCAAACGGTCGCGCGACGGCGCTTCGCTCAGCAACGGCGCGACGCCAGCCGCGGCGAGACAGAAAGCGACGTTGATCCAAAGGACGGCCGGTATGCTCCATCGTGCGGCCAGCCACCCCAGGACAATCATCGCGAAAGCACCGACACCGTTGGAAAAACCCAGCGCGAGTCCGGATCCCAGCGAGCGGTTCTCGGGCAGGAGATCTTGCCCGATCAGAATCTGCACCGGCATCGTGGCAAACACGACGATGCCTAGAACGCCAAGAGTGATCCACATCGCGAGGCCGTGCGAAAGCAGCAAAAGGATCAGGAAAATCGCCGAGAGCGCGGCTGAGAGCAGCGCAATCGTGCGCCGCCCAAGCACATCGGTCAGATGGCCGCCGAGCAGATTGCCCACAATGCCGACGGTCAACAGGACCGTTAACAGCGAAGCGCCCGTGACCAGTGAACCGCCGCGCGATACCCACCATAGCGGAAGAAAAGTGACCAGGCTGTACATCACGGTGGCGCGCAGGCTGGAATAGGCGACCAGCACCGCCAAGGCTGGTACATGGCGGCGCAAGCTTGCGCGTGGCAGATCGGGATGACGCGGTGGGATCGATGGAATACGGCGGAAGATGAGGGGCAACGAGAGTGCCGGAATCACCATCAGCACGAGCCCGATCATGCCAAGCCATACCACCACCAGGCTGGCCAGCAGCGGCCATACGCCACGGCCCAATTCACCTCCAATGAGAAAGGCCGATAGCGCGAGGCCCTGCCGCTTCGATGGCAAGCGTCTGACCGCGACCAATGCTTGCGGATGGAACATCGCGCTGCCGGCGCCCACCAGCAGAAGCACCCCCAAAAGCGGCCAATAACCGGGCACGATGCCGACCAGTCCACCCGCCAGCGCACTCAGCCCGGCGCCGGCGATGATGAACCCGCGCCCGCCGATTTCATCCGAAATCCATCCACATAACGGTTGCAAGGCTTGCCCAATCAGCAACGCCGCCATCACGAGGCCGACCATCTTGAGCGGGATATGCAACGACACCAATACGGCGGGCAAGACGCCGGGCAAATAGCTCGAGGCGCCGTCGTTGAGAAAATGCGTCCACGAGAGCAGCAGCAGGGCGGTCGCCGGATGCTCCAGCCGTCCATCTGCTGGCTGCGATGTCCCGGAGGTGCCGAGCGGCTCGGCGAATGCTGGTTTTTGCGCGTCGGACAGGTCCATCGAGTTACAGCTACGAAATGCGCGGGAACGCGGTTCGTACCGATATACTATCAGCGCGCTCGATGGCCAAGCGTAATGGAGCGTGGCTGCTCGTATTTGCCAGACAATCTCACGCAGGCTGAGCTTCAAGATGATTCGAGCCGAGCGTGATTCGCAGCGATGAGTCGGATTTGATGGCGCGCCGAAACGTTCCGCACCGCGCCTGGACCACGCGATCAGTTGCGGAGGGCGAGCGCAACTTGAACGAGAACTATGGGGCAGCGTCGGAACCGGAGGTTGTGAATCCTCGGTTGCCCGCCATGGTCTGCGGGCAACCGAGGATTTTGAAAAATGCCAGAGAGAAGCAGTGCTTAACGCATCGCTTGCGCCAAGCCGCCTGGAGTGCCGAAGCGCACGGCGTTCAAATACTGCTTGGGTGTGTCTTGATTGAAAAAGGGATCATTACCCTTGGTGTTTGCGCTTTTCCAATAGGTGGCGTGATTGTTCTCGATATCCCACACGCTAGCTCCCACTGAATTGGTGATCACGCGGCCTAGCTCAGGTACCGGGCGCACGCGCGGAGCAAGCCACGAGAGCTTCCACAGCTTGTTACCTGAGTCGTACAGGTCTTCCCATAGGGCGTAGTAGAACCCTTGATCCTGGTACAACACCCGATGGCCATAGCAGTAGCCCGCACGGTAGTTCGGTAGCCGGCGAATGTCGAGCACATTAACCGGCCGCACCTGCCACTTGCCCCATGACGGTTTGGAGAAGCCGAGCGGCATCAGCCAGTTGTTCGGAAAGTCTCCGTAATCCTCGTTGTAATCAATCAAAGCGATTATCTTGCGTTCGCCCAGCAGCTTGGCATTGAACAGGTTAATGCCTCCATTGAACCCGATGGTTTTGGCATCATCATTGGTCCAGTCACTGCCGAACAACGGTGCGCAGCGCGCGGTAGTGGACATTCGCAGCGTACGGCGCAATGAGGGTACATATACGAAAAGTCCTGGGAATTTTCGTTCGTCCTGCCAGAATAATTGCAATGTCTGAGTATATTTCGCCTCCTGCGGGGTCTCCTGCATTATGTACTCGGTGTACCAGGTCCCGTTGGCGTTGGGCAAGGTATGTGGAACACCGGGGTCGGTGTTGAAGGCGGTCTGCCGATAGACCACCAGGAAGGAGGAATGGCTAACGTTATGGAAGCGATCCTGCAGGTAAATGAATCCTGGATTGTTGGTGCCATTGCAATATACATTCGGCACGTACGAATACCAGTTATCGACTAAAAGCTTATAGCCCTGGTCGGGCGGTTGGGGATTCGGGAATGGCACTCCTCCCCAGTAATCGGCGACGTCCATGGTGCCATTGGGAAGATGCACCACCTTGGTCTGATGACCATACTTTTCGGTGGCCGCGACATAGGTTTTGGGCAGCAGGTCGTGTTCAGCCGGCCCTATGTCGATCTGGACATCTTGTGGCATTTTCCAGAAATATTTGCCCTCGAATAGCGTGATCATGCCGAGCGGCATGAATTTTTTGTACTGTCGCCAATTCGACATAGTGATGACGGTGCCGGGCTTGATGGTGCCAGGGTTTTCCGACATCTTAAGCCAGTTTTGCATCTGGCTGTAGTCTTGAGTCTGAGCGTAGGCGACAACCGGCGCGCATAAGAAAGCCAACGCGCATGTCATTAAGCAAACCGATCTAACCCTATTCATTGCAAGCTCCCTATGGATAGCGGAACTTAGCGGGCCAAATTCCCGCGGCCGCCATGATTAAAACGCCTCGCAGCCATTGCATGGGACGTTCAAAGCGATTGACATGCAGAAGGCGTGCCAACGCGCTTCGAGCATTAGCTATAGCGTTTATATCTACAACGAGGCGAATTACAGTCGGGGAATAAGTATTCGAATTGCTATAGAGACGTTCTCGTAAATAGAGCAATGATTATCGCCCACATAATGACGGCACGTACTGTTTGCGCAGGAAGCGCCGAGTCCAGTGAAATACGCGGACGTGCGGTCGCATTGGTTTAATTAAACAGCGTTCGTCCGCTGCGATGGCGCGCTGACTAGTATCGCGAAGATATGCAACGAGCCACGAAGCGTCGGAGGCGTCAGTGTTCGAGCGCGCGTGATAGCGCGCGAGCGGTATAACCCACCAGCGGGATGACGCGTTCGTAGTTCATCCGCACCGGCCCGACGACGGCCACGCTGCCGAGCGGCATCGCGCCGCTGGCGTAGGAGGCCGCCACGACACTGAGTCCGGAAAGCCGTGCGTCGAAATTTTCCGAGCCGATCGAAACCATCGGCTGATTATGCGCGAAGCTTCGTTCGAGCAACTCGAGCAGGGCGGTCTTATCCTCAAGTGCGCGCAACAACTCCTTGAGCCGTGCGGGGTCGGCAAACTCCGGCTGTTCGAGGGCGTTCGCGCTGCCATCCACGTGCAGTGCGATCGGGTTGATATCGTGCGCAATGGCGCCACCTAGCATCAAGGTTGTACGCATGAAGCTGTCGTAAAGCGCGCGGTCTTCCTTGAGGCGTTCCTCAATCCAGCGATGCGCCTGCTCCAGCGTACGCCCCGCCAGCGACTCGTTCAGATAAGCGGCCATGCGTTCGAGCTCGTCCTGCGAGTGGTCATGGTCAAGATGCACCAGGCGATTGTGCACGTTGCCTTCGATCGCGACGAAAATCGCCAGCACCTCGCATTCGCGCAATCGTACAAACGCGACACGCTCCAGCCGCATCCCGTCGAGTCGCGGCCCCATTACCAGCGAGGCTTGTCCGGTCATCAGGGCGAGCAAGCGCGAGCTTTCGCGCACGATCTCGTTGAGGTCGCCCGCCTGTGAACCGGAATAGTGAAGTTCAATCCGCGTCCGGTCCTTGAAACCGATGCTTGGCCCCGCCAGATGATCGACGTAGTAGCGATAGCCTTTGTCAGTGGGAATACGGCCAGCCGAGGTATGCGGCTGGTGCAGGTAACCCGCCTCCTCCAACTCCGCCATTAAATTACGCACCATCGCGGCACGCACGCCGAGCGTGCGCCGGGTGGCAAGCTGCTGCGAGCCAACCGGCTCGGCGGTCGTGATAAACTCCTGCACCGTCGCCAGCAGCAGCCTATGCCGGCGAAAAGGCAATTCCCCGGTCAAGGAGTCGTCGTTCATTGAGTCACCGCGCAGTTACCGTTAACGCAGCCGTACGCGACCGCGTCACCGTCGTGCACAACTAATTTTCATTCTTTTGGCGGTTCATATTCAAGCCCGCCGCCGCTATCGCTTATGCGGCCGCCGAACCGCTTTTATCGCCGCACTGTCGGACGGCTGTGAACCGCGCTGGCTCGCGTTGCCGGATGTCGCTCGAACGCCGCATGCCGTACACTGAATGGTGGAAGTGCTAATACCGCAGGCATCAAGGCAATGGCGCGCGGCCGTGAAAGAAAGCCCCGTCCTCTCTACATTCCAATACTGCCAGACACGGCATCTTGGATAGAAAACGACAGCTATGATCGCCGGGTGTGGGGCGAATTGGGGTTGAGCGCACCCACCATCGGGGCGCTGGTCGAGACCGGTGAACGGATGGTGCCCCATTTCGGCGCCTTGCTGCAGGATCTCTTTTCTGGCCTGTTCAAATACAACCTTGTCTGGCTGAAGCAGGACGCGGTGCGACGCAGCGCGATGTTTAACCGCACCATTTTGGAGCAGCTCGTGCCGTCGCCCGCCTTCGAGCTGCTCAAGTCCCGGACCTTGCTTGAAGAGGACAAATCCGTGATCGCGGCGTTGGTTTTGGGTGAACGGGTGCTTGAAATGCTGCGATCAGAAAAACTCGTAAATCGCGCCGAGATGCTCGACCTGAAAGACCTTGAGCATCAGGAACGGGAACTGGCCGAGCGGGCCGCCGCGCTTAAGAACGCCGCGGAATTATCCGAACAGCAACAGCCGCGTGATGATTCGGCTCAGCGCGAGGGCGCATCGGAAGAGCAAAAGCGGATAAAAAAAAGAATCGAGGAGCTCAAGGACGCCGCCGCGCGCGCTGCGCAAGTCGCCGAAGCCCGGCTCAATCAGAAGGCCAGACTGCTGGAAAATCAACTGAAACAGGGCGACCGCGGCGAGCTCAAGCGCATGCAGTTGCACAGCGCCGCGCTGGCCGGGGAAATCGACCGTGTCGCCGCGGATACGCATGATTTCAGCCGCGAATTCGGACAAGGCGGGCGGCTTGCCGCCGGGGAACGGCTGGAATTGGGGCGGCGCCTGGCGCGCAACAAAAAAATTGGCGAACTGGCGCGCTTGGTCGGGCGCTTCAAGCAGGACGCGCGCGCACTTCGTCGCAAAACCTTGGAGCGCGGCGCCGCCGAAGCCTACGACGTTGAGCGTGGCACGGACCTTGGCCGCCTGATTCCGGCGGAGTTGGTCGCGCTGCATCATCCCGCGCTTACGCTCGATTTCAAACGACGGCTGCTCGAAGGCGCGGTGCTGCAGTACCAATTGCGCGCGAATGAACAGCGCGGCAAGGGTCCCATGATCGTTTGCATCGACGTGAGTTCCTCGATGCAAGGCGAAAAGGAACTCTGGGCCAAGGCCGTAAGCCTGACTTTAATGGATATCGCGCGGCGGCAGCGGCGGCTTTTTCGCGCCGTGCTGTTTTCTTCTGGACCGGACAGCCTCAAGGTGCTCGACCTCAATCGCGAACGACGTTATCAGCCCGAATTACCCAAGGTGCTCGATATGGCCGAGTACTTTCCCGGCGGTGGCACCGACTTCGAAGCGCCCATCGACGCGGCGGTCGAATTGCTGAGCGATAAAAAGCTCAAGCGGGGCGATATCGTCATCATTACCGACGGTGAATGTCAGGTTTCGCCGCAATGGTTGGCGGCCTTGCGGCATCGCAAAGATGAATTGCGCTTTTCGATCTTCGCCGTGCTGGTCGATCTCGGTTCGAGCGAGCTTTCGACCCTGGCGCGGTTCAGTGACAAGGTGAGCTCGGTGAGTAAGCTGACCCTTGAAGGAACGCGCGAAATCTTTCTGAAAATCTAAAAGCTAGCGGAGCCCGTCGGCGGGCGAAGCGAGCACACCCCCTAACGGGGCAGGCGGGCGGAGCGATTCAACGAACGCGCCGCCCAAATTAGCGCGTTTTCAGACGGCGCATGGCAAAGAATTGACTCAGGATTTCGCCGCATTCGCGCGCGAGCAGACCGCCATGAGCTTCGACCCGATGATTGAGCCTGCCGTCGCGTCCGATATCGTAAACCGAGCCTAGCGCGCCCGCCTTGTCATCGCGCGCGCCATAGTAGATGCGGGAGATACGCGCATGCACTATCGCGCCGACGCACATCACGCACGGCTCCATCGTCACGTATATTGCCGCGCCGGTGAGACGGTAAGCGCCGATGCGTGCCGCCGCCGCGCGAATCGCGAGAATTTCCGCATGGGCAGTCGGGTCGTTGAGCGAGAGCGGACGATTATGCGCGGCGGCCAGAATGTTTCCATCCCGCACCAGGACCGCGCCCACCGGCACCTCGTGCTCAGCGACTGCGCGCCGCGCCTGCTCCAGCGCCGCTCGCATGAGTGTGTGCTCCCGCGTGGTCTTTGCCGCCGGTGATTCGGAAAGGGTTTTTGTTGACACCATCTACATAGGCCACCAAGATTGATTATCGATGGCGGAGATAACGCCGCGCAATCAAGGTCATCATAAGCGGGGCTTTAATGGAACTTGGCGAAATCGAACCGCGTGAGCTCAAGCGCCGGCTCGACCGCGGTGATCGGCTAACCATAATCGACGTGCGCGAACCCGGTGAAATCGAGCTGGCGGGATTCAATGGCGCGGTGAAAATCCCGATGGGCGACATACCGTCGCGCCTGACCGAGCTCGATCCAGATGACGAAACTGTGGTGCTATGCCATCACGGGATTCGCAGTCTGCGGGTGGGGATGTACCTGGCGCAAATGGGCTTTCGACGCGTACTCAACTTGAGTGGCGGAATAGACGCGTGGTCGCTAACGGTGGACCCGGCAACGCCGCGCTACTAAAGAAAACGGAGCGTGAGAATATGACCTTCCTCGCAGCCGTTATCCAGATGAGCAGCGGCAGTGATAAGCCGGCCAATTTGGAAAAAGCCGAACGCCTTATTCGCCTCGCCGCCGCGCGTGGCGCCGCGATCGTGGGTTTGCCCGAAACCTTCAACTGGCGTGGCAAGCGCGGCGATGAGCCGCGTGCCGCCGAAAGCCTGGAAGGCGAAAGCCTCGCGTTGATGGCAGGCTTGGCGCGGGAGCTCGAGATTCATCTGCTCGCGGGTTCCATCACCGAGCATGCCGATGGGCAGAGCAAACGCTACAACACCTCGGTGCTGTTCGGTCCGGATGGCTCGCGGTTGGCCATTTATCGCAAAATCCATCTGTTCGACGTTGATTTGCCGGGTCGCGTGACGGTCAAGGAGTCGGACGCCAAGCTCAGCGGCGGCGAAGTGGTTTCCGCCGCGACTGAACTGGGTAGGGTTGGCCTCAGCGTCTGCTACGACGTGCGATTCCCGGAACTTTATCGCCGCTTGGCCTTTGCCGGCGCGCGTATTATCGCGATTCCCAGCGCGTTCACTTTTCACACCGGCGAGGCCCATTGGGACGTTCTGATCCGCGCCCGCGCCATTGAAAATCAATGCTATGTGATGGCACCCGCGCAATTCGGTCCCAACGTTCACGGCTTTAGCGATTACGGCAATTCGATGATTGTTGACCCTTGGGGAAGAGTGCTGGCACGCGCTTCGGAACAGGAGGGGGTGGTCGTGGCTCCGCTCGATATGGAATATCTCGAGCGTGTGCGGCTTGAGTTACCCGCGCTTGCAAATGCAAGCCTGCGAGGTTAACGAAGTGATCATCAGCGCGCATGGCGCGGGAGCTGGATTCGCAAGCCCGCCAGTCAATTTCGGCAAATGTGTGGGAGCTCGGATCAGAACTGCATCCTGGCCGCTCGCCCCAGCGGCTGGCCGGCGCCTAAAATTAAAGAAGCGGAGTTGACTTTGACCACGCTCCCCGGATTGGCAGTGAAAGCTTTGGCGTTGCCCGCATGGTCGATGGTAGTATCCGCCAGCGGTTTTGATTCGATTAACGCCGGGAAAGGGCGAGCGAGAAGATGATGCTCGGAAAGCGCGCGCGAGGATAGACGATGGCAGAAGGACCACTGGCCGGATTTCGCATCCTGGACTTGACCCAGGTGGTTTCGGGACCGTTTTGCACGATGCTGCTGGGCGATTTGGGCGCCGACATCATCAAGGTCGAGCCGCCGGAAGGTGATTCGACGCGGCGGATCGGACGGCCGCGCCGCAATGGCGTAACCGCCAATTATCTGAACTTCAACCGCAACAAGCGCAGCGTGATGATCGATCTCAAGAATGAGCGTGGACGCGACTTGCTGCGGATGCTCACGGTTAAATGCGACGCGATGGTTGAAAATAACCGGCCTGGCGTGGCGGACCGCCTCGGGATCGGTTACGCGGATATTCGCCGGCTCAACCCGAAGATCGTTTACTGCTCAATTTGCGGCTTCGGGCCCAAGGGCGCATATGCGAACTTTCCCGCCTATGATCCCGTGATCCAGGGCTTTACCGGGATGGCGGCGGTGCAAGCGGGACGCGAGGGAAAACCAACCGCGGTTAAAATGGCACTGGCCGACAAGGTCAGCGGCATCACGGCCGCCCTGAGCATCGTGAGCGCGCTCCATGCCGCGCGCAATCGTGGCGTCGGACAGTACATCCGTGTGCCAATGATCGAGGCGATGTTGGCGTTCACGGCCAACGATTCCGTTTACGGCGGGTATACTTTCATTCCCGAAGACGAGTTCAAAAACCAGGTGCCTAAAAGCGGCAGCCTTGATCCGTTTCGCACCAGCGATGGATGGGTCACGATTGCACCGTTCACCGATGAGCAATGGGATCGGCTGTGCAAGGGCTGCGGCCATCCGGAATGGTGGCAGATCGAAGATCGAGCCGAGCGGATGCGTGGAGTGTTGCGCGGAATTGCCAAGCTCTTTCCTGAACATGACAGCGCGCATTGGCTCAAAATGCTGGAAGAGGCGGACGTACCTGGCGGTCCGGTCCACAGCTATGAGACGCTTTTCAGTGATCCGGAAGTGACGGCGAACGAGAATTTCGTCGTCTATGAACATCCGATGGCCGGCACCGTACGAACCGCCACCAATGGCGCGCGCTTCAGCGAAACCCCCGCGCGGATGTGGCGGATGCCGCCTAAACTTGGCGAGCATACCGAGGAGGTACTGCGTGAGGCTGGCATTCCGCGCGCCCAGATCGAGGAATTGCGCAAGGACACCGTGATCAATTGAAAGCGGCCTGAGCCCCGAATTCGTTGAGATTAATGCGCCGTGATCAAGGAGTATATTCCAATGCTGAAAATGTTTGACTACAAACCGTGACCCTACGCGCGCAAGACGCGCATAGCCCTTTTGGAAAAAGGGCTCAAATGGGAAACGACTTGGCTCAATTTGCCCTCCGGCGAGCACAAAAAGCCCGAGTATCTGGCGATAAATCCGGTGGGCAAGGTTCCCGCGCTGATTGACGGCGGCGTAATTGTCCACGATTCGACCATCATCAACGAGTATCTCGAGGATCAGTTCGAGCAAACGCCGCTGCTCCCCTCCGACCCCGTCAAACGCGCGCGCGCGCGCGCCTTCGAGGACTATGCGGACGCCTACCTGATGCCGTCGCTATTCAAGATTCTTTCGCAGATGCGCAAGCCAGAAGCGGAGCGGGATCGGGCGAGAATTGCGGAAGGCGAACGCGAGGCGCGCGAACATTTCGCCTACCTGGACCGTGAGCTTAAAGGGCGGCAATTCTTCGCGGATGGGTTTAGCCTGGCCGACATCTCGTTCATTCCACCGTTGGCCAATCTGGAACGTGCCGGCTTTCCGTTACCAGATGATTTTCCGCACTTGAAAGCATGGTGGGAAAGGATGAAAGCGCGCCCCAGCTTCAGCATGAGCTGGCCTGATTAGGTCGCAGGCAACGCGGGTGGCGCGCTCGAATCCGCCTCAAAGCCTGATTTGGACGCGCCATCCGGGAGTGATTTCGTAAGACGCGCTATTCAAACATTTCGGGTTCGCGCGAACTCAGCCAAGCTAGCCCGCGGTAGGCATAATGGAGACCCGAGAGCGCTGTCACGCCCACCGTGACGTACAGCAGGATTTGCCAGTTCAGCGGCCAGTGGACGCTGGCGCCTGCCAATGCTCCAATGACGCACGCGATCTGCAAACAGGTGGTTGCTTTGCCCAGATAGCTGGGCCGGACCGGTACGCGTTCGCTGGTCAGGAAAGACAGCATAAAGTAGCCGAAGACAATTACGGTGTCGCGAATCAGGGCGACACCCAGCAGCCATCCGGGCAACGAACCGGTGATCGTGAGCACGACGAAAGCGCTCACCAGCATCAGCTTGTCCGCGAACGGATCGAGGAAGGCGCCGAGCTCGGTCTTCGCGTCGAACCAACGTGCGACGGTGCCGTCGAGGGCGTCGGTCAGAGCCGCGAGGCAGAAGAGGTAGAGACCGTCGGTGTACCGATGCTGGCTTAACAGCGCGAGGAAAATCGGGATCGAAAACAGCCGCAGCAGAGTCAGAATGTTGGGTATATTGAGCAGATGCCCAAGCGAAAGTCCCTTGGACTGCGGCGGCTGCGGCGCCGGTTGGGTCGAAAGTTTCACCATTTGAACTTGAAAGATATCACTCAGCTTGGGCCGAGCGCCGCTTTACGCAAGCGCCCCGCCATAGGCGCGCTGACCCGCGCGCGCATCGCCACCACACCGTCGCGGTACTCCTCGCTTAGGACTTCGCCGTCGCGCCGCGCCATCGCGATTAGGTCGCCGCGCGCGGCGGGCAGCGTCACTCCAACTTCCTCGCGCCATCCGCTGAAGCTTTCGGCGATGCGCTCGAGCAGATGGTCCAATCCTTTGCGCCGCAACGCCGAGATCAGGACGCTTGCAAACCGATGCGAATTGGCGTCGTGCAGCAGGTCGGCTTTATTCATCACGAGCAAGCGCGGCGCCGCGCCCGCGCCGATTTCTTCCAAGACGCGGTCCACCACCTCGATGCGCGCGGCCATTAGGGGTGAACTCGCGTCCACCACATGGAGCAGAAGATTGGCGGTCCGAACTTCTTCGAGCGTTGCCTTGAACGCATCGACCAGCATATGCGGCAAACGATGGATGAAGCCGACCGTATCGGCCAGCATCACCTGGATGTTACCAGGCAGCTTGAGGCGGCGAATGGTCGGATCCAAGGTCGAGAAAGGACGGTTGGCGGCCTCCACCGCGGAGCCGGTTAATGCGTTCATCAGGGTCGATTTGCCTGAATTGGTGTAGCCGACCAGCGCGACGGTGGGGTAGGGGACTTCCAGACGACGCTGGCGTTGAATGGAACGGGTACGTTCAACCTCGCGCAGGCGCGCCCGCAACCGTGTCAGCCGTTCGCGCACGCGGCGCCGGTCAACTTCGAGCTGTGTCTCACCAGGGCCACGGGTGCCGATACGTCCACCCGCGCCGGCGCCACCCGTCATACGAGACAGATGGGCCCATTGGCGAGTCAAGCGCGGTTGCAGATAGGCAAGCTGCGCGATTTCGACCTGCAACTTGCCCTCGAGCGTACGCGCACGTTGCGCAAAAATATCGAGGATGAGTTGGCTACGATCGATCACCCGCAGCTTGAGTTCATTTTCAAGATTGCGCGCCTGCGCGGGGCTCAAGGCGTCGTCGAAAATCGCTAAAGTGGCGCCACGTTCATGGGCGAGCGTGCGGACTTCGGCGGTCTTGCCGCGACCGATAAAAGTGCGGGGATCGGCCGCCTTGAGTTTCTGCTGAACCTGCGCGGCAATATCCGCGCCGGCGCTTGCGGCCAAAGCGGCAAGTTCCGCGAGTGATTCGTCCTCCGCAAGTTCATGCCGATCGGAAACGCCGCTCAGTTCGACGCCGACCAGCACCGCGCGTTCAGCCGCCACCAGCGACGCATTATCGGTCCAATCCAGAAGCAAATCCTCCCGGAGAAAATCGCATCAATTCTATCAGAAAACGCCGGCCTCCGCCGAAAGCAACCGCACCAAGCAACCCCTGAGGTAGCCGTACAAGTTCGATAACGTCGTTCCAAACGCGGCTAGAAATCCCGGATCTTTTCGCCTTTCCAGGTTTCTGACGTGTTCTTTTCTATTTATAACGCAGCTCGCCGACTCATCCGCTCGTTTCGCGATTCGGAAACCGCTTCATTAGAGTTTAACGCAACTCGACCGCTTTGGGGGCGAGCAATTGCTCGACTTCCGCCACGAAGTTTTCGGTCGGTGCCACGCGATAGTCGTCACCCAGCAGTAGAATCGCTTCACGGCCGTCATCAAAACCCAAATGTAGATATGTTATCGAGCCGCCATTATGGCGTCGCAATAATTCCTTGAGTCGTTCAAGGTCTCCGTTCGCCATACGGTCGCGTGACGCGCGGATGCGCACCTCGCGCACGGCGTCGGTCAAGGCGGCGCTCAGCGGCTTAAGTTCGTCGAGGATTATCTGGGCGCGCTCATCGTCGACGTCGAGCTTGCCCTTGGCGACCACGGGTTCGTCGCCGAGCAAAGCCGTCTCGTATTTCTGGTAAGTTTCAGGCCACGCGATGCATTCGACGACGCCGTCGCGATCTTCCAGCGAAAACGTCGCGTAGCGTTTGCCCGACTTGTTGTTCTTGAGCTTGAGCGCTTGCACCACGCCGGCAAGGCGCACCTGGCTGCCGTCGGGGGCGGAGGACACGCTGGCGGTGGTTAGTCCGCTGATACGCCGCAGTTCGCGATCGTACTTATCGAGCGGATGAGCGGTGATATAGAAACCCAGGGTTTCCTTTTCATATTTGAGCATCTCCTTGTGCGGCCATTCGACAATTCCCTCGCGCGGACCGAGCGCGGGCGCCGCAACGCTGCCAAAAAGGCCCATCTGGTTACGCGCGGCGGCGTCCTCGGCGCGCTGAGTGATTTTGACCGCGTCATCGATTTGCGCGAACAAGGCGGCGCGTGGAACCCCGCTGAAATCAAAAGCGCCGCACTTGATCAGCGCTTCCAGCACGCGGCGATTTATCACCTGGGTGCCGAGTCGGGTGCAAAAATCCGCAATACCCACGAACGCGCCGCTATCCTGGCGCGCCCGGATAATCTGCTCGGCGGTCTTGAGCCCGACGCCGCGGATAGCCGCCAGGCCAAACCGGATGGCATCGCCGCTAACCGCGAATTTGACCCGGCTCTGATTCACATCGGGTGGCAGCACCGTGATGCGCATCTCGCGCAACGCCGCGATATTTTTATAAGTTTTGCCCGCGTCATCCATGTCCAGCGACATGAGCGCGGCCATGAATTCATGCGGGAAGTGCGCTTTCAAATACGCGGTCGTGTAGGTCGTCAAGGCATAGGCGGCGGCGTGCGAACGATTGAAGCCGTAAGAGGCAAAGGTCGCGATTTTTTCGAAAATCCTCGCGGCGAGTGCTTTATCGACACCGTTGCTGACCGCGCCCGAAAGAAAATTCTCGCGTTCACGCTGCATTACCGCGATGTTCTTCTTGCCCATCGCCGCCCGCAGGATGTCGGCCTGTTCCAAGGTATAGCCGGCCAGCGCCTGCGCCGCGCGCATCACTTGTTCCTGATAGATGATAATCCCGTGGGTGTCGCGCAACACCGGTTCGAGCAGGGGATGATCGTATTCGACCGGCTCTTTGCCATGCTTGCGATGAATAAAAGGTTCGAGCATGCCGGCGTCCAGCGTGCCTGGGCGAAACAGCGAAATCGCCGCGATGACATCCTCGAAGCATGACGGCTTAAGTTCGGTGAGAAAGCGGCGCATCCCCGAACCTTCCATCTGAAACACGCCTACGGTGTCGCCGTGCGCCAACAGCCGGTAACTTGCGGGATCGTCGAGATTGAGCCGGGCAAGATCTGGTGGGGTTTTGCCTCCGGCCCGCACCAAATCCAGCGTGTTGGTTATCAGGGTGAGGTTCTTCAGCGCGAGAAAATCGAACTTGATCAGCCCGATTTCCTCAACCCCCTTCATCGAATACTGGGTGATTGCCAGCGCCTGTTCCTCGCGCTCCTTGTCCGCATAGAGCGGTACCAGGTCGGCGAGCGGCTGGTCCGCAATCACCACTCCGGCCGCGTGTCGCGAGGCGTGGCGCAACAGCCCTTCGAGCTTGAAGGCGTAGTCGAACAGTTCGGGATACTTGTCGCGTTCCGTGCGCAGGCGCGGCTCCATTTCGAGCGCGTCCTTGAGGGGAAAATCGCGTCCTTGCTTCGGCGCCGGATAAAGCTTCACGATGCGATCGGTTTCCGCGAAGGACAAGCCAAGGACCCGGCCAACATCACGGATGGCCTGTTTGCCCTTAATGGTTCCGAACGTGATGATTTGCGCGACGCGGTCCGAGCCATATTTCTCGCGCACGTAGGCCAGCACTTCGTCACGCCGCTCGAAGCAGAAGTCCACGTCAAGATCCGGCATCGAGCGCCGCCCCGGATTCAACCATCGCTCGAACAACAGTTTATGCTCGATCGGATCGACTTCCGTGATGCGCAGCGCGTATGAGACCAGGCTGCCGACCACTGAACCGCGTCCGGGGCCGACCGGAATTCCGCGATCGCGAGCATAGTTGATGAAATCGGCGACGATCAGCATGTAACCCGAGAAGCCCATCTCGCGAATGACCGGCAGTTCGCGCCCGACGCGCTCGTAATATGGCGCCTGATCGAAATCGCCCCGGCGCGTATGCAGTTCCCGCAAGCGTGCGGCGAGTCCCTCCTGAACGCGCCGCTCCAGCAGCTCGTCGAGTTCTCTGGGGTCGACTTCGCAAGAGCCGTCATCAACGTTCGCAGCGTGCGGTTCGTCAGAGCCGGTTGCGGCAATCGTGGCCGTGCGCTCAGCTTCGCCCGTAGCGCTTTTGCGCGCCCATGCCGGATTGAAAATCGGAAAATGAAACTTGCCGAATTCAAATTCGAAATCGACGCGATTGGCGATTTCAACGGTATTGCGCACTTCTTCGGAGTCGGCGCCGAAGGCCGCTGCCATTTCCTCCGGCGTCTTCACATAGAGTTCGTCCGTATCGAAACGCCAGCGGCTGTCGTCGGCCATGGTCTTGCCGGTCTGGATGCACAGCAAAACCTCATGGGCGCGCGCGTCCTCGCGATGGAGATAATGACAATCGTTGGTGGCGACCAGCGGTAAACCGACCTTGCGGCCAATATCGCGCAAGGCTCCGTTGAGCGGCCCGTGGAGATTATTGTCTTGCAATTCCAAATAGAAACGGCCGGGGAAAGTGCGCGCGTACCATTGCGCGGCTTCGCACGCCTTGTCCATGCGATCGGCCCGCAACCATCGCGCAATCTCGCCGGAAAGACAGCCTGACAGCACGATCAGCCCTGCGGACCGTTCGGCCAGAATGTCCTTGTCGATGCGCGGCTTGTAATAGAGCCCGTCGGTGTACGCGGCGGTGAGCAAATGGCAGAGGTTGCTATAACCCTGGCGCGATTGCGCGAGCAGAATCAGATGAAAATTGCCGCCGCCGTCGAAATCGTCACTCTTCGGAATTTGCGAACGGTCGGTACGCTTGCCCGGCGCAAGATACGCCTCGCATCCGATGATGGGCTTGAGCCCGCTCTGTTTGGCTTTTAAAAAAAACTCGACCGCCCCGAACATGTTCCCATGATCGGTCATCGCGATCGCGGGCATCCCGGCGCTCTTGGCGTACTGAATAAGTGGGCCAATCTTATTGGCGCCGTCTAGTAGGCTGTATTGGGTATGAACGTGAAGATGGACGAAACTCATCGTGTAGCGCTGACCTCCTCCGCCTCAGCCGAAAACCGCCGGTACGATGGCACGCCGCGCGGCCGATGGATTTTCCGTCAGCGCGCGCATCCGCCCCGCATGGAAATGGCGATACTGGGCAGTCGTTGGTGCGCTCAGGCCCTTGCCAGCCGCCATGCCTGCGGGCCGCGACCCGCTCCCGCGCGTGGGCTAGCCCTTTTTGCCGCCAGTCGCGCCGGCGCCACCTTCTTTCGGCGTGGTCTCGGGTGTGGCCGGGGCTGCCGCCGCTGGCGCGCCCGCGGCCGGCGCTTCGGCTGTCGCAGCGGCCTCTGGAGTCGCAACCGGCGCTTCGGCCACGGTGGGCGGCAATACCGTTACGATCGGATAATCAGTATCGAATATCGGTTTGACGTTGGCGCCAAATTGAATAGTCGAAACGTGAACCACATCATGGACCCCCAAGCCGGTCACGTCGACTTCGATCGCTTCTGGCATTTCGAGCGGCAGGCACTCGACTTCCACCTGACGTTCGAGCGGCTGCAGAATACCACCGTCAACCACTCCTACCGCACGGCCGGTGAACTTGAGTGGAACTGCAACGCGCAACGCCTTGGTCAGATCAACCTCGTAAAAGTCAGCGTGCAAAATCTGGCCGGAAACCGGCGCACGCTGGATTTCCTTGATAATGACGTGCTTGTGGTCAAATTCCGGCGAACCGGACGTCAGCCGAATTAAACGCTGACGTGCCGCCGTGGCGACGCGCAACTTCAGCTCAGCCGCGCTGACCGCGATTGCGGCCGTCGCGCCCTTATTCCCATAAAGTACGGCCGGCACGCGTCCTTCATGGCGCAAGCGGTTGGCCAGCCCTTTCGGACGAATCGCTCTTTTCTCACAAGCCAAATCAACGGTTTCCATGGATTTCCTTCAAAAACTCTTACGCGCTCAGTTGAACAGCGAGCTCACTGATTCCTCGTTGTGGATGCGCCGAATCGCTTCCGCGATGAGACTGGCGACCGACAGCACTTTCAAATTCATCAACTCCGCCTGCGCCTTGTGGCGCAACGGAATGCTGTTGGTGGTGATGATTTCCCTGATCGACGAGTGGTTGAGCCGTTCACAAGCGGGATCCGACAGGATCGGATGAGTGGCGCAGGCCAACACCTCGTTCGCGCCGGCGGCCAGAATCACCTTGGCCGCTTCGGTGATGGTTCCGGCGGTATCGATCATATCGTCGACCAGCAATGCCACGGAGTCGCGCACGTCGCCCACCAGGCGCATCTCCCCGACTTCACTCGCGCGCGCGCGCCGTTTGTCGATAATCGCGAGGTTGGCGTTAAGCCGCCGGGCGAAGGCACGCGCGCGTTCGACCCCGCCCGCGTCTGGCGACACCACGGTTAGCGGCTGGTCGTCCAGGCGCCGTTTTAGATAGGGCACCAGCACCGCCATCGCATAAAGGTTATCGACCGGGATATTGAAAAACCCCTGAATCTGGCCCGCATGCAAGTCCACTGTGAGAACGCGCGAGGCGCCGGCCGTGGTAATCAGGTCGGCGACCAGCTTGGCGCTGATCGGCACGCGCGGCGCCACCTTGCGATCCTGGCGCGCATAGCCGAAGTAGGGAATGACGGCGGTGATGCGCTTGGCGGAGGCGCGCCGCAGCGCATCCATCACCAACAACAATTCCATCAGATTTTCATTTGGCGGCGAGCAGGTGGACTGAATCACGAAACAGTCGCCACCACGCACATTTTCACGTACCTCGACCATGACCTCGCCGTCGGGGAAACGCCCCACCTCGACTTGGCCGAGCTTGACGTTGAGAAATTCGCAAACCTCCCGAGCCAATGCCGGGTTCGAATTGCCGGTAAAGACTTCCAGCTCATCCTTGGCTCGTTCAGGCATTTCGGCGTCCCTTACGTGATAACGCGCGCATCCCGGCTCCACTGTCATGGCGGCGGGATTTGCACCAATGAACTGGTGATAGCCGCGCACGCATGTTTCGCTGGCTGGGCGGGAAGGACTCGAACCTTCGAATGCCAGGTCCAAAGCCTGGTGCCTTACCAGCTTGGCGACCGCCCAGCAAAGAACCCATGGTCCAGCTCTCAACCCGCAGATGCGGAATATCGCCGCGAGTGCAACAGCGCCGGCCTCGTCTTCATCCCGGCCGGCGCGAATATCATAGCATGACGCGGCGGATGGGCCGCTCCGGTGCCTCGCTTTGTATACACGAATTACTCTACGCGACTCACGACTCCTGATTCTGAAACGCGCCTCGCAGACTCGTATGCCTAGACGCAACTTCGCCGAGCGGGCCAGTCCGCGAGCCTTCGGCCAAAGTAAAGACTCGTTCGTTTGCTCCGCTTGCGATTACGACGTTCTGCCGCAATTCCCTTGTTAATGCGCCAATGTGCGCCCGCCACAGCAAAATCAATCGCACCGAATTACGCAATGAATGTTATTGGCCAGCTATTTGAGTGTCAATCTTGCCTGTGCGTGGCAATCAACAGCTATCGCCGGTCGCCGTGCGGATACTCACGAGCCGTAAATGGTCACCGCCGCGAACTTCACTCCGCTGATAGAGGCGCTCATCAGTTCGACGACGTTGAGCGCCTGATTGTAAGTGCGAAAGACGCCGAAAACCGCGCTGCCGCTGCCGCTCATTGCGGCACCGAGGGCGCCGCGGTCCTCCAAAGCCGACTGAAGTTCCATGATTTGTGGAAATCGCGCCGCCGTCACCTTGGCGAGGTCGTTCACCAGCAACGCTGAACGGAGTTGGCCGCTCATGATTTGGTCAACGGCCATAGCGGGGGCCCTTCCACTCCAATCCTGGGGCTGAAGCGCTCGAAACACCGCAGCCGTGGAGACCTCGAAGGCCGGCGCCGCGATCACGAATGCAAACGGCGGAAAATTGGACAGAGGCGCAATGCGCTCGCCGATTCCTCCAACGCGCGCGGGCTTTGGATCCAGAAAAAATGGCACATCGGCGCCAAGCTTCAGCGCGATCTCAGCTATCGCTTCGTTGGTCTCAATTCCGCAAAGGCGTGCGAGTCCCCGCAGCACCGCGCCGGCATCGCTCGAACCGCCTCCTAAGCCCGCTCCGACCGGCACCCGCTTAACCAATTCGAGTCTCACGGCGGCATCAAGCGCGAAGCGGTCTAGAAAGGCTCGCGCCGCCCGCGTGGCCAGATTGCGCTCGTCGCGAGGCAACGCCGGCTCATCACAGTCAAGCACGACCTCCCGAGAGCCGTTTAAGGGCCGCACTTCAAGGCGGACAAGATCGCCCAATGAAACCGGCACGAAAATCGAATCGAGTTCGTGATAGCCGTCATCACGGCGTCCGGTCACGCGTAAAAATAAGTTGAGTTTCGCGGGTGCGAATTCACTGATCAGTTTGACCACGTCGGGTAAGCACAAAGGCGGCGAGTTCAGACCGGCGGCGGCGAATGTATTCCCGACCCAGCACCGAACCGGTGGCGCGCACGCCGCGCGTCGCTTTGAATAATTGCGATGAAGCCGGCCATCGTGAGCAACACGCCCACGATCACCAGGATGCGCCCGGTCAGGTACGTGGCATGATAGAAATCCATGCGCGCGGTGGCGTAAGAAACGCGCCGTTGCTCGAGCGTGAACGGCCGCAACACGGCACCCGCGCTGGAATTGAGCTCGTCGAAGCTGCGATAGGCCTGGTCGGCGCCGGTGATGTCGTCATGGGCGACAATCGCGCTATACTCTTGGGTCCTGACTTGGCCAATAATCCAATTGCCGGCTCCGAGCAGCACCAGTGCGAAACCGGCCAGAACTCTCCAATCCCGATAAACGTCCGGTAGCTTCATGCGTATCGGCCGAGCATAGGACGGGTCCCGGTTTAACTCAACTCGCAACGGGTTCCTCACGGGCGCGAGCCGATTGACAAACTTAAGCGTGGCGGTCTGGATTCGATGTTGGTACGGTCTTTTGCGCCGCCTCCATTACGAATACGATGAATGCGTATGGCGGGAGCGGCGTGGAAATCCCGGTGACCGATGGCTGACAGTAAACTGAATTCGTTGCTGGAACGCTTCGCGCGGCGTGATGTGCGCGCTTTGGCGCGGCTTATCACTTTGGTTGAGAATCGAGCAGCCGAAGTAAGTTTGGTGATGGAACAAGTCTACGCGCGCACCGGCCAAGCCTATATTATCGGCGTCACCGGCGCGCCCGGCGCGGGCAAATCCACGCTGGTCAATTGTCTCATCGCGAAATATCGCAGCCAGGGCAAACTCGTCGGGGTGCTCGCGATTGATCCTTCCAGTCCGTTTTCTGGCGGTGCCGTATTGGGTGACCGCGTGCGGATGACGGACCATTACCGCGACGAGGGTGTCTATATACGCAGCCTCTCGACCCGCGGCCATCATGGCGGCCTCAGCCGCGCCGCGCGCGAAATCGTCAAGCTGCTCGATGCCTTTGGGCACGACATCATCATCATTGAAACCGTCGGCGTGGGTCAGACTGAATTGAGCGTGATGGACCTGGCGGATAGCACCGTGGTGATGACCGTTCCCGAGGGTGGCGACGGCGTGCAGGTGATGAAGGCGGGCCTCAATGAAATCGCGGACGTGTTCGTGGTCAACAAGGCCGATCGCGATGGCGCCGACCGGATCAAGGCTGAACTGGAGTTGAGCGTCCATTTGCGCGCAACCACCGAAGGTTGGCGCCCGCCGGTGCTGCTAACGCAGGCCGCCAGCGATATTGGCATCGAAGCGCTCGTGGCCGCGATTGGGCGTCATCGTGATTACCAGCGCGCTCATCGCGACGCGGCTGCGGAAAGCGAGCGGCGCGCGCGTGAATTCGTCGAAGTCCTGACCAGTCAGTTGGAGGAACGCGCCGCGCGCGGATTGCGCAACGGCAGTGTCAATGGGGTGTTAACGCAAGTCCGCGAGGGCAGCCTCAATCCTTACAGCGCGGCACGCAGGATCATCGAAGACCGCGCCCGTCTGAATCAACTGATCGCGGAAGGCGGCGCCAAGCCGGCACAGGAGTAGATTCGATGGCAAAGCGCGGAAAGAGCGATGGCCGCCTCTTCGCTATCGGCGATATTCACGGTTGTACGGATGAGTTGGCGGTGATGATCAAGGCGCTGGCGCCGCGTCAGGGTGACACGGTGGTTTTCGTCGGTGACTATGTTGACCGCGGTCCTTCCGCGCACGACGTGCTTACTCAATTAATTGAGCTTGGCTCAGGTGCGGCCGAGACAGTCTTTCTCAAGGGCAATCACGAGGACATGATGCTCGCGTTTCTTGGCCTGCCCGGCCATTACGGCGACTCCTTTCTCTTCAATGGCGGCGAGCAGACGCTGGATAGCTATGGGGTGTCCGAGGCTAGACTCGACCGTGCGCTGGAACGCATTCCGCATCGCCACCTGGATTTTCTGAAAGCTCTCGGCACCAGTTATTTTCATCCGCCGTATCTGTTCGTGCACGCTGGTATCCTGCCGACGCGACAGTTGGAGGAGCAGAACGTCGAGGATCTGTTGTGGATCCGCCAGGAGTTCATTTTCCATCCGCATCAGCTTGACGCGACGGTTGTATTCGGACACACGCCGATGCGCGCGGTGATGGTCGATATGCCGTTCAAGCTAGGGATCGATACCGGCCTGGTCTATGGCGGCAAGTTGACGTGCGCGGAATTCAACGAGGGCGTGCTCTATCAGGTGGGGCGCGGCAGCCGCCAGGTCCGTACCCAGGCGCTCGACCTGGATTGACTCAAGGTCGGGTGAATTTTTGAGCGCGCACTTCGATTGCAGGAAGAGACCTCGCGCTCTTTGTTTGTCATTCCGAGCGAGGGCTGCCGGAGTCGAGGAATCGACGCGGAGCGATGAATGTTTTGATTTTTTGAACAATATTGACACCGAAGCAGAAATCGCTTTGCGCCGATCCCTCCACTTCGCTGCGGGTTGCTCAGGATGACACAAAAAATTCACACATTCTGAGAACCAGCCGGGCCGGGCCTTTCGCGGCACAGCCAGTGCGGCTATTCTGATGCGTTCAGTGGCGGCGTAGCTCAGCATCAGCGGAGCCGCAGGCGGAGCGAGCAGGCGAGTCCGCGAGCTGCGTTAAGAATTTAAGTGAACCAAAGGTCTTTCGCCGGATGAATCGTACGGCTATTTTGATTCGTTCGGTGGCGGCGTAGCTCAGTTGGTCAGAGCATGCGGCTCATATCCGCAGAGTCACAGGTTCGAGTCCTGTCGCCGCCACCATCAATCTTTGCCTTTTCCAGGAACAAGGTCGTCACAGTGCCAAAAAGATGGAAATCGTGAAGAAAGCAAAGAAATCCCAGACCGGCAACTGCACGAAATGTGGCAAAAAGCGGGTATTTATACATACCTGTGGGAACGACCAGTAAGGCATACTGTGCGCCGTGTTGCGTTAGTCTGGGCCTGAGTCTTGATAAAAGGTGACTTAGGCATGTTTAGGTGAGCCGATTCATTTTTGAATATCGTTCGTGAGAAAGATATTGAACTCCAGGAGACGCGCAAAGGAGAGTGCGATGAAAACTTCAGGTAGGCTCTGGGTTCCTCTGATTGTACCGGCATTGCTCCTCATGTTTGCGGGATTCGGCTTCGCTCAGACGGCCAGTGAGTCCATGCACGAGGCCGGGCATTCGGCCAAAGAGGCGGGAGTCAGCGCGGGCCACGCTGTTAAGCATGCGTATCATGGCACGGCTACCGCGCTCAGCGACACCGCGATTACCGGCAAAGTAAAGACCGCCCTGCACAATGACAAACTGACCCGGACCGGCGACATCCACGTGACGACGGTGAAAGGCGTGGTGACCTTGCGTGGTCATGTGCCCTCGAGCGCGGTTTCCGCACGCGCGAGGAAAGTCACTGAGCAGACCAGCGGCGTGAAGGGCGTGGACAACGATTTGCACGTTGAGAGCGGCAGTTAGTGGACTAGTGAAGCGATTTCCTAATCGCGAAACGAGCACACCAGGCGGAGCGAAGCGGAGCCGAGCGAACGAGTCTGCGAGGCGCGTTTCAGAATGCGAGTCTGCGAGCTGCGTTTCAATGAAATTGCCCGCTGGCGCCTTTGAAAACCGTCGTGAATCCCTGAACGCGTCAGTCAGGAGCTTGCGGGGTGCCGACCCGCTGCGGAGCCAATGCGGGACGCGGGTCAGTGCGTTCGAGCCAGGTTACCGCGCAGAACGCGCCGAGCCATGATCCGCCCGCGGCAAATACCGCATAAAAGGGATTTTTCGTATAGCTGATCACGGCGAAAGCGGACAGCAAATACCAGGTACTGCTCCAGCTTGCGGCGCGCACGCGGCGTCGCGATGCGACCGCGCCGTTGAACAACACATAGACCGCGTCGGTAAGAGCGGTGGAAGCGATTACACCCGCCGCGATCCAGGGATTAAGCGCAAAAATCATTTGTCCCCCGTTTTTCTAACGCTGCTTGATGATTAAGCGTCACCTTGCGTTGCGAATAACGCCACCATTATTGCGGTAAACGCAAAAAGGATTGCGGAAGCGCGACCAAGGCGGTGTTCTCACAAGAGTTACCGGGATCTTAACCCGCCACACGCTCCCGCCGCATCTCCGATGTGGTGCTTGACCGCCGCTTGAGCGACGGCCTAGCCTTTCAATGGACGTGGCTATGAAGAATCGAACGAAGCCCGATCGCATGGGAGGCTCGGCGTGAACGGAGTGCATGATCTCGGTGGGATGCATGGTTTCGGACGAGTCACGCGTGAGCGTGACGAACCAGTCTTCCACGCCGAATGGGAGCGCCGCATGTTTGGCCTGGCGTTAGCCTTGATGGGTGGACGTTATTTCAACGTCGACGAATTCCGCCGGACGATCGAGCGGATGCCGCCGGTGGAATATCTCGCGGCGAGCTATTATCAGCGCTGGCTTTATGCGCTCGAGCGATTGCTGGTTGAAAAGGGTGCGCTGGGAGACGATGAAATCGAAACGGCGCTGATGCGGCCGGAGGCCAACGTGCCAGATCCCTCGGGCGCGGTGCTGGCCGCGATGGCGGAAGAGGCCGCTGATATAAGCGTTGGCAGCGGCGGTGGCATTGACGCTTCGCTCGCGGACACTCCGGTCGGCAGCGCTTCACCCGCGTTGGCGGATGTTATGCCGCGGCGCCACGATCGTCCTGTCGCGCCGCGCTTCAAGGTTGGCGATCGCGTAATCGCGCGCAATATTAATCCCGAGGGCCATACCCGCTTGCCGCGCTACGCGCGTGGCCATCGCGGCGTGGTACGACATGATTGGGGTGTTTTCGCTTTTCCGGATACTCATGCGCATGGTCTCGGGGCCAATCCGCAACACTGCTATTGCGTGTCATTCACGGCACGCGAATTATGGGGTGGTGAAAGTCCTCCCGACGAGGCGGTTCACATTGATCTTTGGGATGATTATCTCGAACCCGCACAGGCGGCGATCGAACAACCCCAGCCGACTGGCGCTTCGACGGCAAATCGCGAGGTCAAACGGGCGAAGCGGCGCCCTAGGGTGGCGTCAGTGACTAACCGTCGGCGGATGAAATCGAATGAGGACAAGCTGCCGCGGGCAGCCAAATCAGCGGGCAAGCGCCCGACCGGTAAAGCTGCGCCGAAGGGCAAACCCGCGAAGAGCAGCGTGAAAAAGCGCGCGCCAAAACCGAAGCCATCGGCGGTTTCGAGGAACAAACGATGAGTGTTCACGATCATTCGCCTCATGAGCATAACGCGCCCGACAGCGGCCCCGCCTTGCGGGTTAAGGCGCTGGAATCATTGTTGGTGGAAAAAGGATTGGTGGACAGCGCCGCGATTGACGCGCTTATCGACACCTATGAGCATAAAATCGGGCCACGCAATGGTGCGCGCGTGGTGGCACGCGCCTGGCTCGATCCCGCCTTCAAGGCGCGGCTACTTGCCGATGGTGCCGCGGCGATCACGGAGTTGGGCATCGAAGCGGGCCCGCAAGGCGAACATCTTATGGTGCTTGAGAATACCAGCCGCATTCATAACCTGGTCGTATGCACGCTGTGTTCGTGCTACCCATGGCCGGTGCTCGGGCTGCCGCCGGTGTGGTACAAGAGCGCGGCCTACCGCGCGCGCGCGGTGAGCGACCCGCGTGGCGTGCTGCATGAATTCGGCCTCGATCTTCCGAACGGCACCGAAATCCGCGTATGGGATAGCAGCGCCGAGTTGCGCTACATGGTGCTGCCATTACGCCCGGCAAATACCGCGCACCTGAGTGAAGCCGAACTTGCCGCGTTGGTCATTCGCGACGCCATGGTCGGCACTGCGGTAATCAAGTACCCGATGGAAGATCATCCGGCGCCCGATGCGGATGACAAACACTCCTGAGGACTGGCCGCCGATGGCGAAGCAGCTTGGACAGTTGATCGCGAACCATCAATTCGAGGGCGATAGCGCCTTCCGCGAGCCATGGGAGGCGCGGGTCTTCGCGCTGGTGCTCTCGATGGCCGGTGCGGAGCGCATTGAATGGGAGGGATTTCGCCAGCGTTTGATCGCTGAGATCGCGCGCGACGAGGCGGCGCACGAGCGCGCGTCCGAGGTGCGGGACCGGGTTTATTACCACTGCTGGTTGCGCGCCTTCGAAGACTTGCTCGGAGTCAAACGCATCCTGGACAAGCGCGAAATAGATCAACGCGCCGACGAAATCGCCGCTTCACCGCCCGCGCCGAGCAAGCCCGCCTTTCACGGATTCATGAAGGTTTCCTGAGCCGATCGCAATCATGGGTCGAGTATTGATTGGCGCCGTTGCCGTGGCGATTATCGCGTGCATAATTGGTTACTTCGAATACAACAATTATCAGGGAAAAATCCATTCACGCGACCAAGCCGTGGCTCAGCTAAGAGGCAACGTCGCTAAACTGCAGGATCAGAACGCTCAACTCAAAATCGAGCTCAACAAGGTTCAATCCGAGGAAAATACTCTGGCGGCGCAAAACAATATGCTGATGAAGGAAATTCAGCACGCGCAGGCCACCGGCCAAATGCCCCGGCTGCGGCTGCCGTACCCGCCCAAGTAGCCTTACCCCCAAGTCTCCTGCCGCCGCGTCCGCGGGAATCACTCCCGCTCGAGCATGTAGCGCTGCCACTCGAGCAGATAACTTAGCGAATGCAGATTTGCCATGCGATCCAGATAAACCGCGCCGTTGAGATGGTCAGTCTCATGCTGGATAACGCGCGCGTGAAATTCCTCGGCGACGAACTCCACAGCTTCACCGTCACGGCCCAGCGCGCTAACCCGCAGTTGACGGGCACGCGGCACGTTGCCGCGTAACTCCGGGATACTGAGACAGCCCTCCCAATCGTCAACGCTGGTGCCGTCGAGCACGCTTACAACCGGATTGATCAGGTACGTGAGCGGCACCTTGGGCATCCCAGGATGGCGCGGATGATTCTCCACTTCGAGCACCGCGACTTGCAGCGACAGATGTACTTGTGGCGCGGCCAATCCGACGCCGCTGTATTCGTGCATCGTCTCGACCATGTCATCGAGCAGATGCTGAAATTCCGGTGTTGCAATGGCCGTGGGATCGACTGCGGCCGCGCGCTGGCGGAGGACGGGATGGCCCAGCCGGGCAACTTTCAAGATCATGCGTCGAGTCTCTCAAGGGAACCGCAGCCGATGTGATTCTAGCGCGCCGTCCGGCTGTGGCAAACGAAGCCTCGTCCGGCGCGATCGTGCGCGGACAAGACGTAAGGACATCCGTGCCGAGGAAAAAAAACGAAGTGCTTCCGGTTGTTCGCGCTGGCTATTTCCGCAATCACGGGCGGAGGCCCGTGAAACCTAGCGTGATGTTCCGTAAAAACCTTCACACCATCTCAAGCAATCATCCTGAGAGCTGGTTGAATTTGTCGAATCCGGAAGGGCGAGCGACGCATGATCGGCCAAGCACCTTTTGTCGCCCTGAGCCCGCCCGAATGCGGTGAGCGCGAAATCGAGGCTACTACGCTGGCCAGTGCATTATTTGAATGGCGCGCGAAACCGTGTCGGTCCAATCGTCCAAGAATGCGGTCCGCCTTCGGCGCGGCGCATATTTTCATCCGTGCGAACAGGCCCGCAGCCGCGTACTCAACCGAGAAATCCCGCGAACCGCCGCGATTCAGCGGGATTCGCGGAGTTCGTATTCAGATTTTCTCGTCGGGGAGATATTCGACCTTGCTGTCGCCGCTCACACGGCCCTGCTCGGCTTCCGCGCGCCAGCGGTCAATCGACTCGAGGTTGAAGCGCCAGTCGCTTCCGACTTTGAAGGCCGGCAGTTGCTTCTTCTTCAACAGGCGATAAATGGTCGAAGGATGGACCCTCAAGTAGCTGGCAACTTCCTCCAACGTCAATACTCTGGCCATCGCGCCCCCCTTTAAGGTGGCTAAGTTAAGATTAGGTCTTAAGTTAACAATTTGTGAGCGCAATGACAACTAGGCGTCAGCGAAGCGCAATCAACTGCATCGCGAGCCACCACCTCGAAGTTTCGCAAACCGTTTAAAGGCGGCGGGCCGATTCGGCGAAAAATCCGAGCGGCGACCGATTCGTGCCTCATTTTTTACCTCGCGCGTAATCGATCTTCTTCTGCGCAAGCCTTATTGGTCCACCATCCCGAAGCTCATCGGAGGAGAACTTTGATGGCTGGAGCAAAGGACACGCAAGTGCGAAGCGGTAACCGCCGCGCAGATCGCGGCCATTCGGCCACTTCGACCACAACCATCCGGGAGGAAAGCAAATGCTAATACCTTCAGCTTTGATGCTATCGCTTGGAGCGGTAATCTTCGCTCTCTTGCTGGCTATCGACTGGTATATTTCGCGCCCGCGAAGTTTCGTCTTGCCGCTGACGCCCGCGGAACTGCTACCGGATGGACCGCGCGCAAAGGAAATGAGTATCCGCAAGGCGGCCTGATCTTTTGACATCGGGTGCCGGGCCGCGATCTTGGCCGGCCGCCGGCATCCGGCCTCGTCGCTTTAGCCAGACCGGAACGATTACCTGTGACGTAATTGCCGCGCATGAAGGAATCGGCGAGAGTGGCGGCGAACGGACCTACTGGTCGTCCGTTTGTCGGCAAGCAAACTAACAGTCAGGAGGAAAACAAAATGTCCGCACGAGATGAGGTTCAAAGGATGACCGAGCACATGATCGCGGCGTCGGCCAAAGGTGATTTCACGCCGTTCCTTAACGCGTTGGACGATGATCTCGAGGTCTTCGATCACGTCGCCTGCCGATTCGATGATAAGGCTGCCTTCCTCGGATACCTGCAAAGCGTGGTGGCGGGCGTTGAATCAACCACCTTCGATT
>JBOHWL010000031.1:0-24627 GCA_050736615.1 Binataceae bacterium (SeqCode)
ACGCGCTCTTCGATCGCCTCGGCGAGTTTGAAGAGTGCCTCAACCCGCCGCACAATCTCGCGCTGCTCCTCGAGCGGCGGCAGCGCAACCTGAAGAGCTCGCACATCGCCGATATTGATGCCTCGCACCGCGACGCCTCGCAACGCCCGTTTGAAGCGTGTATCGACGGACGGGCATCGTAAATATACCGCGACATATTCTGGATCGACTTCCCGATGAGCGGTGATTCGCGCGGTATCCTGCGTGATGTTAGCCCCTGCAAGTTCTTGTGGTACTCGACAGACGCGCCCGACCGTGCCGCGAATGGACAACAACACGTCCCCGTGAGCTAAAGTCGCTCGGTCGTATTGCGTAGCTATCACGTGCGTTGTTCTTCTCACGGTCGAAAGTTCGATCCGGCCTTCAGGAAAATCAGCGACGCGCACATACGGAACGCCGTCGGCCACGTCCGGTCCGGGTTTCAGGATGCCGTAAACAATTGGCCGACCGGGGCGGCAGAGTTCCATCAGTCTCGCAATATCCCAACTCTCCGGAAGGCTTTCTTGCGTGAGGTCATGAGCCTCGTCGGTGGGTTCGGCCGCTTTCCCACCAAACCCGAATCCGGCCTTATCGTGAGACTCCCGAATGCGGCCCAAGGTTGCGGATGCAGGCTCCACGTCGGGGTTTGATTCGCGCCAGGCGGCGGTGAGGCGGCCGGAGCAGGCGGCGGCGAGCACCGCTTGCCGGAAGCGCTTGAGCATCGCCGGGACCTTCGTGAGTCGCACGCGCGCCGCATCGACGCGCGCGATCAGCGCCTCGATCTTCGCGACGATTCGTTTCTGCTCCGCCAATGGCGCGAGCGGCAGTCTGTATCGGAGAAGCGCTTGCTGAGGGAAATGCCTAATGGTGCTTCCGGTGAAATACGTTTCCAGGGTTCCTGCCGTAGCGTCGTGTCGAAGGCTGAACATGATCCAACGAGGTTCAATGCCCGCGACGGGTCGTACTCGCAATAGTGCTTTCTGGTACATGATTGGCGGAGCTTTCCTCGGCCAGATTGCTGCGCGACCAGGTTCGCCGCCCTCGCACACGAGCAAGTCACCAGGAAACACCGCGTAGCGTTCAAACTCGTGATCTTCAAACGGCATCTCCAATAAATCATCAAGATGGAAGCCATCCCAGCGAACGTTTGCGTTCCGTAGGTATTTGAGTGGAGTTCCGCGCGTACGCTTGGCTCGATCGAGCATTTTCCCGAGCGCAATTTTCGCAATGACCTTGAGGCGCGTATGCGTCCAACCTTCGAGGAGGTTCACCCCGCTGGGCGGTGCCGCTTCAAGTTGTTGAGGTTGCGGCTTCGCCATTCTCCCCCTCAAGCAGCTTCAGCACCGCATTCAGCTCCTCGACCGCGCCTTCCAACTCCGCGATCGCGTCGGTCGCCAACTCCTCAGGCTCGGGCAGTTCGTCCGCATCTTCCAGCGATTCGTCCTTGAGCCATTTGAAGCCGTCGAGCTTGAACTCGCGCTCCTTGATCTCGCTGATATGAAATTGCCGCCATCGATCCATTTTTGAGTCGCCCGGCTTGCGCGTTGAGCGGCCATTCGGGTCACCGCCGAAGCATCGCTCGAATTCGGCGAAATGTTCAGGCGCGAGCGGGCGGTCCTTCTTCGTGACCGCCTCGACGTTGGTGCGCGCGTCGTAAATCCATGCGTTCTCGGTCGGCGCACTCTTGGTGAAAAAGATCACGTTGGCCTTCACGCCCTGGCTGTAAGGACTGAAGGTGCCGCGCGGCAGGCGCAAGACCGTATGCAAGTCGCAGTCCTGGGTCAGGATTTTGAACACCTCGCCCGCCTGATCGGCAAACAGGCAGTTGTCAGGCAGGATGACGGCGGCGCGCCCGCCCGGTTTGAGAATCGTCATCACGTGCTGGAGGAAGTTGAGCTGCTTGTTTGATGTTGGGACGGTGAAGTCGTCGCGGGGAGGAGACTGATTCGCCCCCTTGGTGCCGAATGGCGGATTCGTCATCACCACGTCGAAGCGGCGCGAGCCGGGCACTTCGTAGATGGAGTCGCCCAGCCCTATATCAGGCTGAAGATTGTGCAGCGTCAGGTTCATCAGAGCGAGCCGCCGCGAGAGCTCGACGATGTCCTGTCCGAAGAAGGTTTTGCTTCTGACCCGCGCCGCCGTTTCGCGGTCGAGTGCGCCGCCGCCGGTCCGTTCGAGCAGCCACTCATATGCGGCGACCAGGAAGCCGCCGGTGCCGCAGGCCGGATCGCAGATGGTGAATTCCTTGTGGACGCGCGGGTCGGGCTTGACGCATCGAACGATCGCTCGGATAAGCACGCGCGGGGTGAAGATTCCGCCCACGCCTTTCTTGCCTTCGCTCGCGGCCTTTTCGAGCAGGCCCTCGTAAGCGGCGGCTTTCACGTCCACGTCGAGACTGGTCCATTCGGTCTCGTCGATCACACCGATGAGCTGTTTCAGGCTGGCCGGTTTCGTGAACCGTGATTGCGCCGCTGAGTAGATGTCGCCGACCAGACCGGGCGATTTGCCGAGCGCGCGCAGCATGTCGGCGTAGCCGTCGAGCAACTCGGTGCCGCTCTTCCCACGCAGACTCCGCCAGCCGCATCCTTTGGGAAGCGCGACGCCCTTTTCGTCCGCCATCTTGAGATAAAGCAGGAAAGTGATCTGCTCGATGTATTCGCCGTAGCCGATGCCGTCGTGGCGTAAGACGTGGCAGAAGCCCCAGAGCTTCTGCACGACGTCGATTTGATGGTGGTTCTTCTCGTTCACTGGGCGACAGCCTCGTTTATCTCAGACAGGAGCTTCTGGAGCTTGCCGGCAAAGGCGCGGTCCGCGGGCTTCCATCCGCCGGGATTGGAAAGCACCGGCACGATATCGAAGTCGTCGCGGCTGATCGAGAGATTCTCGACCAGATGCGAGCGGATGCGATCGAGCCATTGTTGCTGCTCGGCCGTAAACTTTTGGCCGATAGCAAGGCGCTGGAGTGCACGATCGGTGCGCTCGGTGGCGCTCAGCAGCGGTTCCTCCTCTTTGGCGGCGTGCTTGACCATCGAGATAATATCGATCAGCGCCTTGTTGTAGCGCGCGGCGTGGGCGCGCTTCAAATTCTCTTCCGTGAAATGCTGCGGCGTGGTGGCGAGTTTTTTGCGAAGTTCCGCCAGCGCGTTGGTGCTCCAGTCTTTGGGACGGTTCAGCAGGATGCGGATAGCCTCGACGCGGTCCGGGTTCTCGCGGACGAAGCGCGCGAAAGCGGCGAGGTAGTCCTCGGGCCGGTGCTCGTTGCCGGCGGCGTCGCGGATCAGAACGCGCGACGAGACTTCGTCAGTCGTCTCGTGGGCAACGATGAAATGGGGCCGCGCGCGCTCATAGTTGACAAGCAGCCGCTGGAATTGGGGATCGCGCAAGAGCGCCATCGTCGCCGAGAAATTGTCGGTAAGCGCTTGCGGTACGCGGTTCGCAAACGCCTGCATATCCCCTTCCGGGATGTAGGCCGCAAAGGCCTCGCGCGCGTTACCCGACATGTCCTTGTCGATACGGAGCAAGCGGCGGCAGAGGCAGCGGACGTTGTAGGCGCGGTCGCGGTTGTCCCAGATGGCCTGGATGATCTCCTCGATCGTGCGCGTGGGCCGGTCGGGAGGATCTTCGGTGAAGGCTGATGCGTTCTTGAAGTAGCTCAGCAACGTACCATCAAAACAGTCGAACACGGTGAAGTGCGTCTTGCGCGGCAAGAGGCTGCCAAGCCGCGTGCCACGCCCGAGCATCTGCTCCCAGAGGATGCGCGATTTGACCGGGCGTGCGAACACGATGAATTCAAGATTGGGAATGTCCACGCCGGTGGACATCAGGTCCACTGAGACAACGATCGCGGGTTCGGGCCGGTTGCGGAATTCGCGGATCCGCTGCAAGGGACGATCGACCGTGCCCGTGATTTTGGCCACGAATGAATCGCCGTGGCCAAAAATGTCGCGGCAGATGTTCACAAGCTGGTCGGCGTGGGACACGTGCGGCTTGTCGTTGGCCGCAAAGATAAGCGTCTTGGGGAAGCGCCCGAACTTCTGCTCATGCTCCAGCGCGTACTTCTTCAGCTCCTCAACAACCTTTCTGTTGGTGTCGGGAACGGTGATCTTGCGCTCGACTTCGGTTGAGTCGAACTGGCGCTCAGCTTCGAGCTGATCCATGCCGGTCAGACCGGTTTGCGGATCGACCGTCCGCACGCGATCGCCTTCTTTGAGAAAGACGCCCTTGACCAGCACGCCCGATTTGATTGCGATAGCGTCGTAATCGACGAGGAAGCCCTCGGCCACGGCGCGGCGGTAATCGTAGCGGTAGATGATGTCGTGAAAGTAGGCGGTGGTGTGTTGCGCCGGCGTGGCGGTAAGCCCGATTTTGATCGCATCGAAATGGTCGAGCGTGTCGCGCCACAATGACTGCTCGGCGGCGGTGTAACCGCGATGGCATTCGTCGGCAATGATCAGGTCGAAGGCGTGAATCGGAATGGGCAGAGGATCGGGCAGGTCATTTTCGTCCTCGTCCTCGCGTTCCCCAAAACCGCGGTCGGGAAACAGATACCGCGCCATCCGCTGGATGGTGCAGACGTACACGAAGGCCGATCCGGGCTTCGGCCCCGTAAGGTAGGCGTTGGGCATGACCTTGGGGTCGAATTTCTCGCCGGGCTCCAGATCAGCTTTCTGGAAGCGCTGACTGTAGACCTCGTAAATCTTGTCGAACTTCAGGCCTGGCTCCGCTTCGAACGAGGCAAACTCGCGCATCGCCTGTGCCGCCAGCGCCCGGCGATCGACGAGAAAGAGTATGCGGCGGCCAACCCCCGATTTCATCAGCCGGTAGGCCTGGTTCACCATCGTGAAGGTCTTGCCGGTGCCGGTCGCCATCGCGACCAGCATCACGCGCTTGCGCTCAGCGAGAGCCCGCTCAATCGCGGCATTCGCCTCGCGCTGGTACGGACGCAGGTGGCTGTGCGTGTTCGGTAACGCTTTGAGCCGATCACCTTCGGCCTCGAAATCGCGCAAGAGCATCTCGTTCAGAGCGGCTGGCGTGTGAAAGTTGGCTATGCGGCGTGAACGGTTCGCCAGCGAACGCACGTCATGAAACCAGCTCACCTCGCCATTCGTGGAATACAAAAACGGCGCGCGCCGGCCGGCAAAGTTGAACTCGCCGGGCGGCAACCCCCGCGCGTAGCGCTCCGCTTGGGTCAGCACGTTCTGAGGGCCAAGGGAGAGCTTTTTCGCCTCGACGATGCCGACGACGCGCCCGCCTAGAACCAGCGAATAATCGGCCGGGCCATTGTCGGTCGGGTATTCTGTGACCGCATGGGCGCTGCACCCTGATAGGTCCAAACCGGGCTTAAATGGAACAATCTTCCAGCCCAGCTCGGCAAGCCTCGGATCAATCCGGCTTCGCCGCGTGTGTGATTCCAGCTCCTCGCGCCCTTCGTTCGGCACTCCTGCTCCCTCGCAACGTATGTCCACCTTGCTGTGACGATTCGGCATTGCGCCGATCGTCATTGCAAGAATCGGCTATCCGATATTTTGGACGGCCACGTGGCAGGCATTTGTTGTGACAGCGTAATTGACGCGAAGATAAGTATCAATTCGGCTGATGTAGTGATCAATAACGCTTACGGACGTTCCGTCGATTTTAATTGCCGGTTCTCTCAAGGGGGGAATTCCAGCATTACCTTGACCTGATTGGTGGCGGCGGGCAGTGCCGCAAAGGCGCGCGGCAGTTCGTTCAATCCCACCGTATGCGTAATCAACGGCTCGGTTGAAAAACGTCCGCTGGCCAGAGCGCCGATCGCGGTTTCGACTTCACCCGGCTCCAAGCCCAGGCTGAAGGCGACGTCCAACTCCTTGGCCATCGCCAGTCCCGGTGGAAAACCATCATCCCGCATCGAGAAGCCCAGCACGCAGACGCGGCCGCCGCGCGCGGCATAGGTGATCGCCTGGGCGAGCGTGCCGGGCTCGCCGATACATTCGAAGACTACATCCGGCGCCGAGCCGCTGAGGCTCGTCATCGCGGCGGCGGGATTGTGCATGCGCGGATCGACGGCAATGTCCCCACCTAGCGCAAGCGCGATTTCACGCCGTTCGAGCAGTGGTTCCGATACCACCACCGCGCGCGCACCCGCATATTTCAACCATAGCAGGGTGAGCAGCCCCATGGTCCCCGCGCCCATCACGACCGCGGTTTCACCCAGGCGAAAGCCCGCGCGATTAAGCCCGTGCAGACCGACCACCAGCGGCTCGACCGTGGCGCCCAAACGAAAGCTCATATGCGGGGGCATCTTAAACACGCTGCCCGGCCGCAGCTTGATCATTTCGGCATACGCGCCCGGCACGTCGCCGAAGCCGATTAATCTCCGCTCGGCACATCGCACCGCCTGGCCGATGCGGCACCATTGGCATTCGCCGCAAGCGAGATAGGACATGCCGGCCACCGCGTCGCCGGCCACGAGACCGGCGACGCCCGCACCGATACGCTCGGCCACGCCGGCGAATTCATGGCCCAGAATGGTGCCGGGGGGCAGTTTGACATCCTCGTTATTGCCGGCGGCATGAAGGTCGGAACCGCAGATGCCGCAATCGCGCACGCGCACCACGATCTCGCCGGGACCCGGCTCGGGGTCCGGCAATTCGATCAGCTCCAGCGGCGCGCCCCGCGCTTTGAATACACATGCGCGCATAGGGCTACTTCTTCAGATGCGGGAAGAGAGGCTGGCGCTTTTCTTTAAGCGCGCTCACGCCTTCGGCCAACTCGGCACTGAAAAAACCGAGCATCTCCATCGCCAGCGAGGCGTCGAAGGCGGGCCCGAACATTTTCAGCCAGTTGTTGAGCGCGCGCTTGGTGAAGCGCACCGCCTGCTGCGGTCCGCGCGCGAGTTTGTGCGCGACTTCGAACGCCTTGTCCATCAACTGCCCGGCCGGCACGCACATGCTCACGAGGCCGATGCGTTCGGCTTCCTTGCCGTCGATAAAATCCGCCGTCATCAGGTAGTATTTCGCTTTCGCCATGCCACACAGCAGCGGCCATATGATGACCGCGTGATCGCCGGCGGCGACGCCGAGCCGCAGATGGCCGTCGGTGATGCGCATGTTCTCGGAGGCGATCGTGATATCGGCGAGAAAGGCGACCGCGAGCCCGGCGCCGACGGCCACGCCGTTGATGGCGGAGATGATCGGCTTACTACAATTGATCATGTTGTAAACGATATCGCCGGCCTCGCGCATCGCGTTCGAAACTGTGGCGGGGTTGGCCTTCATAGCGTCGATCATGTCGAGGTCGCCGCCGGCGGAGAAGGCCCGGCCTTTGCCGGTAATTACGATCACGTTGGTTTCCGGATCGTCGTCGACGTCATTCCACACGCGGCTGAGTTCCCAATGCAGCCGGTTATTGGTGGCGTTGAGCACGTCGGGACGGTTGATGGTGATTAGCAGGATGCCGTCCTCGCGCCGTTCAAACTGCAGGTACTGGTACTCGTCGTATTTCATGGTTCCCTCAAGGCCGATTTTCACCCATTCACGGCGGCATGGCCGCTGGCGGCTAAAGTTCAAGCCGCCAGTCTTTCTTAGCGCGGATGGCCACGGCGGGTAAACGCGCCACCGTCGCGCGGCGCCGATCGCGAGGAAAATCGTTGCCCGTCAATGGGCCGGCTGGCGCGAAGGCGCTTCGGGTGCAATCGATTCCAACTCACTCCCGGCCGTCTCCGGAAAGAACAGGAACATAATCACAGGCGCGATCATCCAGAAGATCGTCAGATGGCGAATCGCACTCCAGTGTGAACCGCTGGCGCGATAAAGTACGCTTTCGAGCGCCAGCCCGAGGGCGCCGCCGAGAGTGCCCGCCACAGCCAGCGCGCTGCCGGCAGTCGCGCGATGCGAGGTAGGAAACAACTCGGCACTATAAGCCGTCAGGATCGTGCTTGACGCGGTGTCGAAGAACAACTCGAAAATCCATAGCGGAATCACACCCGGCACGCGCGGCAGATGGAGATGCAGACCCAATGGCAGCGCCAGCGACCAGCCCGGCAGTGCCGACGCGGCGGAGGCACGATACAGGAATATCGTCATAATCGGGGCCAGCAGCATGAAGACTGAACTCATCGTGCGCCGCCCAAAGCGGTCACTCAGGCGCCCGGCGATGATATTGCCAAGGATGCCCAGCGCGCCCCCGATAAAGAACATCGAAGCCACCTGGCTCGGCGACCAGCCATGGGCCTCCTGCAGGAATTTGGGGAAGAAGATGCCCGCCGCATTGCCGCCCATCGCGCTGAGGAACGCCACCGCCAACAGCATCCCAAGCCGCCGTGGATAGGCGCGAAACACCGCGATCAGCGGTTCCAATATTCGCGCCGGCCGGATCTCCGGCAGCGCTTCGGCCGCAAACCGCTTGCTTTCAGGCAGCGTGCGCCGTAACGGGATGATCAGCATCAGCGGAATAAGCGCGAGCGCATAGAGGCCGCGCCAGCCATAGGGCATCACGTTGATCAGGGCAAAGACGAGTGCCGCCAGCCCGTAGCCGGAGGTACTGACCGCGGCCAACAACCCGACCGCCCAGCCGCGCACCGCGGCATCCACCTCCTCGGCCAGGATTACGACGGCGATCGTGGCCTCCGCGCAGGCGAAGGCCCGTGCGGCGGCCTGGCATGCGACGAATGCGTGTTCGCTCGGCGCAATCGCACTCAGGCCGGTGAAGATCGTGTAGCCGGCAATCGTGTAGAGCAGCAGGCGCCGGCGTCCGAATACGTCAGCGAGCGGCGTGACCAGGAGCGAAAAGATGTAGCCGAGCCGGATCAGCGACAACACCGCTCCCAGATGCGCATCGGCAATCGCGAGCCCTTTCTGAATCTGCTTCAGCGCGAGACTTAACAGCGCACGATCATAGTTGTCGAAAAACCCCGCGGTGCAGGCAATCAGGAATACGCGCCCCTGCCGCCGGGTGAAGGGCGGCGTGCGGCCGAATATGCCGAGCGGATAACTCCGGCGCGCTTCCCGCGGTTGCGTTGTCTCCACGGCGAGCGCGCTTTGAGGCTGAACCATAGTGTTGTGTGCCTCCGGACGCTCGCGGCTGTTTAAACGGCACGGTCATCCCGAATGCCTGATCCACTTGTCACGCCCGCCCGCGCGAGTCCATCTCAAAACCAGCGGCGATGGTAAAGGCGAACTGGAGGCGCGCGCTGGCTTGCCCTCTGAAGCTCTCAGAGACGCGACGGCGCCGGGCGCTAGTTAATAAGGCCATTTCCAGTCGCGGATTTCGGACCGATCGACGCCGTTGTTACGCGCGTATTGCAGGCTGTCTTCGATCTGATCCTGGAGCCATTGCTTGACGTGCACGCCGGCGGCGCGCAGTTTGGGCACGCGGTCGATCACGTCAATAGCCAGATCGAAGCGGTCAATCTGATTTTCGATAGCCAGTTGCAGCGGCGTATTGATACTGCCAAATTCCTTGTAGCCGCGCACGTGCATATTGTCATGATTACCGCGGCGGTAGGCCAGTTTGTGCACCAGCGAGGCGTAGCCATGAAAGTTGAAAATCACCGGCCTGTCGGTGGTGAAAAGGCTGTCGAAATCACGGTCGGAAAGACCGTGGGGATGCTCGGTCGCGGGTTGCAAGCGAAACAGGTCAACGACGTTGACAAAGCGGATTTTCAGTTCGGGAAACTTATCGCGCAGGATCGCGGTCGCTGCAAGCGCCTCCATCGTGGCGACGTCGCCCGCGCACGCCATCACGACGTCGGGTTCCACGCCCTTGTCGTTGCCCGCCCATTCCCAGATGCCGATGCCGCGGGCGCAATGCTTAATCGCCGCGTCCATATCAAGATACTGAAGATGCGGCTGTTTATCCGCCACGATTACGTTGACGTAATTGACGCTGCGCAGGCAATGGTCGGCGACGCTCAACAGGCAATTGGCGTCGGGCGGCAGGTAGATACGCGTGACGCGCGGGCTCTTATTGGTGACGACGTCGATGAACCCCGGGTCCTGATGCGTGAAACCATTATGATCCTGTCGCCAGACGGTTGAACTGATCAGGATATTGACCGAGGCGATGGGCGCGCGCCATTGGATTTCCTCGCACTTGCTGAGCCATTTCGCGTGTTGATTGACCATTGAATCGATGATGTGGGCGAAGGCTTCGTAAGTCGCGAACAAGCCGTGCCGTCCGGTCAGCACGTAACCCTCGAGCCAGCCTTCGAGCGTGTGTTCGCTCAGCATCTCCATCACGCGGCCGTCGGGCGCCAGCTCGCCGCCGTCGCTGTCGACGGGTTCGATTTTGGCAAGCCAGGTTTTTTTGCTCGCCTCATAAATGGCCTCCAAGCGGTTGGAAGCGGTTTCATCCGGTCCGAACACGCGGAAATTATCCATGTTCGCGCGCATCACGTCGCGCAGAAACTGCGCCAGCACGGCGGTATTGCCAGTGCGGGACTGGCCGGGATGATCGATAGCCACTGCGTATTGGCCAAATTCGGGCATGCGCAACGGCTTCTTCAACAGGCCGCCGTTGGCATACGGAGTGGCGCTCATGCGGCGCCGGCCAGACGGAGCAAGCTCGCGCAGCTCCGGGATCAAGCGGGCGTCGCGGCCAAACAGTTCATGCGGTTTGTAGCTGCGCATCCAGCTTTCCAGAAGCTTGAGATGGGCGGGGTTCGATTCGACGCCGGTGATGGGAATCTGATGCGCGCGCCAATAACCTTCCACCCGATGACCATCCACTTCCTTTGGCGCGGTCCAGCCCTTGGGACTGCGCAGGATGATCATCGGCCAGCGCGGACGCTCCGGCGTGCCGCCCGTGCGCGCCTTGCTTTGAATATCGCGGATGGTGATGACGCAACGTTCGAGTGTGGCCGCCATTGCCTGATGCATCCGCGCAGGATCGTCGCCCGCTACCACGTGCGGAGTATAGCCGCAGCCGATCATCAGGCTTTCCAGCTCGTCGGGCGGGATGCGCGCGAGAATCGTCGGATTGGCTATCTTGTAGCCGTTCAAGTGCAGGATCGGCAGCACCGCCCCATCGCGGATCGGATTAAGGAATTTGTTCGAATGCCACGAGGTCGCGAGCGGCCCGGTTTCCGCTTCGCCGTCACCCACCACCGGCACCACGATCAGATCCGGATTATCGAAGGCCGCGCCATAAGCGTGCTAGATGCTATAGCCAAGCTCGCCGCCTTCATGGATTGAGCCGGGCGTCTCCGGCGTGCAATGACTGCCTATTCCTCCGGGAAATGAGAATTCCTTGAAAAACGTCCGCATTCCGTCCAGGTCCTGGCTGCGATCCGGATATACTTCGCTGTAGGTACCTTCCAGATAGCCGTTCGAGAGCATCGCGGGCGCGCCATGCCCGGGGCCTGAGATGTAAAGCACGTCGAGATCATATTTCTTGATCAGTCGGTTAAGATGAACCCAAATGAAGGTCTGGCCGGGGTCGGTACCCCAATGCCCCAACAGGCGCGCCTTGATATGCTCCGGCTTGAGCCGCTCCAACAGCAGTGGGTTATCGCGCAAATAGAGCATGCCGATGCACAAATAGTTCGCGGCGCGCCAGTAGGCGTCGATCTTGCGCAGCTCGCCGGTGCTCAACGGAGCGTCGGAGATTACCTGTTTGTTGTCGGGCATGGCGAATTACCTTTTTCCAATCGATGTGAAAATCCGAACGTGTCATAGTAATTAACTATAGCTTTGACTCGTCTGCGGAGGCGCGAGCAGCCGCATCGCGGCCTGCGCCATATACAGTTCCTCGTCCAGCGGTATCACGTACAGCTTGACTGGCGACGCGTCGGTGCTGATTGGCGCCTCGTGTCCGTCGGCGGCGCGGTTGCGCGCCGGATCCAGGATTATGCCGAGTGCTTCCAGGCCGCCGCAGATGCGTGCGCGCACCGCGCTTGAGTGTTCCCCGATGCCGCCGCCGAAGATGATCGCGTCGGCCCCGCCCAGCACGGCTAGATAGGCCCCAATATATTTGCGCACCCGGTAGGAGAACATGGTAAGCGCGAGCGCCGCGTCGGCATCGTCAGTCGCCGCTTCAAGCTCGCGCACGTCGGAGCGCCGCGCGATCCCGGCCAGGCCGGACTGGCTATTGAGGATGTGTTCGACCTCGTCCACTGAAATGTGATCGGCGCGCATCAGATAGCCGATGATCGCCGGATCAAGATCGCCTGAACGCGTCCGCATCATCAGCCCCTCAAGCGGCGTCAACCCCATCGAGGTGTCGACCGAATGGCCGCGGCTGATCGCGCAAGCGGAGCATCCGGAGCCCAACTGCAGCGTGATGAGCTTGAGCTGCGCGGCCGGCGTGCGGGAAATTTCGGCATAACGCCGCGCCATCCAGGCGTGGCCGACGCCATGAAAGCCGAAACGGCGGATGCCATGGCGCCGGGCCAATTCGCGCGGGATTGCGTAAGTGCGCGCATACTCGGGCAGCGTGTGATGAAAGGCCGTGTCGGGAACCACCACCGTGCTGACGCCCGCGAGCCGCGCGCTGACGGCGCGTAGCGTGGCCAGAGCCGGCGGATTGTGCAACGGAGCGAAGCGGCTGGCCTCTTCCAAAGAGCGCATCACCGCCGCATCGGCGAGCGCGGGTCGCGTTATTTGCGCGCCGCCGTGGACGATACGATGGACGACCACGTCGGGCGGTTGACGCTCGATTAGTGGCCGCAGAGCGTCGAGCACGTGGAGGGCGGCACTGGCATGATCGGCGGCGGCGATAGCGGGCGTGGATGAGCGATCGCCGATGGTGATTGCCGCTTGCGCATGCGGCCCGATTTCCTCGATCTTGCCGCGTGCGAGCGTCCGACGCGCGCTCCCGCCCAATTCGAGCAACTCGAATTTGAGCGAGGAACTGCCGCAGTTGAAGATCAGCAATCGCATCTTGTCGAGCCCCCGACCAGTTTACGCGGGTGCGCGCCACGAAGCAGACACCGGCGCGTGATTAGCGTGATTTTCAGGCCACGCCCGGACGCGAGCGCGGATCGATACCAGCCAGCTTCCAGCCCGGATGATCCGGCATCATATATCGATGGCCTTCAAACAGATGCTCGCGCAGGGTGCGGCCGTCGAAGGACTCGCGCACGCGGCCACGGCGCTGCAATTCCGGCACCACCAATTCGACGAAATCGGTAAAGCTGCCCGGCTGGTAAATCGGTACGAGATTGAGACCGTCAACTCCGGCAACGTCGATCCAGCGCTCAATTTCATCCGCCACCTGGATCGGATCGCCGGTGACCAGCGGAATCAAACTTGCGAGCTTCATTTCCTCGCGGGCTTGAGCCAGCGTCGCCGGCCGCTCCGGATCGAGGGCGGTGAACCATCGCGCGGCCGCTTTAATGCCTTCGGAGTCGAAGCGGGTGAGCACGTCATTATCGTTGAAACGCGACAAGTCGATGCCGGTCCATCCGCCGAATAGTGCGAACCCACCTTCTGGACTGGCGTATGAACGCAGGCGGCGTTCCTTCAGGCGGGCTTCCTCGGCGGACTCGGCGACCACCACCGCGATACCGGCGAGCAGTTTCACATGATCTGGATTGCGCCCTTGGTCGCGCACCGCCGCCCGGATGCGCGCGACGCGCGGCGTCGCCGCCGCGATCGTCGGATAGGTGACGAACAGCGCTTCGCCGTGACGGGCGCCGAAACGTACGCCGCGGCCGGATTGCCCCGCCTGAAGCAGCAACGGAGTGCGCTGCGGCGAGGGTTCGCACATATGCGGGCCGGCGACCTCGAACCAGGCGCCCTTATGATTGATCGCATGGACGCGCGCCGGATCGGTATGCATATCGCGCGCGCCGTCGCGCACAATCGCATCGTCCTCCCAGCTCGCCTCCCACAACTTGTACATCACTTGCATGTATTCCTCGGCGCGCTCATAGCGCTGATCGTGGGACAGCAGCGTGCCGAGGCCGTTGCGCGAGGCGCTGTCGAGGTACGAAGTGACGATATTCCAGCCGACGCGGCCATTGGTGAAATGGTCGAGCGAGGAAAACAGCTTGGCGGTGTGGAATGGCGGATAATAAGCGGTGCTGTACGTCGCGATGAAACCGAGATGGCGGGTCGCGTGGGCCAGGGCGGGAAACAGCACTGTCGGATCGTTGCCGGGAAACTGCACCGCATGGCGAATCCCGGCTTCCGCGTTGCCACGATAGACATCGTAGGCGCCATGAACGTCGGCAAAGAACAGGGAATCGAAGCATCCGCGCTCGAGCAGTTGCGCCAGCTCAATCCAATGACGGGTCTGGGTATAGCCTTGCGAGGTGAGATCGCGCGGGTTGCGGTACTGGCCGAAAGATTGCAAGGCCGCCGAGCATTGATTGAAGGCATTTAGGTGAATCAGCTTTTTCATCGAACCGCTCCATGTTTTCGATCAATTCCGCGCTGTGCTACTGATCAAATAGCCACTTCCGAGGTTTCCGCGATGGCGCACGATAGTCATAGGCAGCAGACCCTCGCAATCCTGGTGGGTGGCGGCCCCGCCCCAGGCATCAACGGCGTGATCTCCTCCGCCGCGATTGAGGCGATTAACCGCGGTTTGCGAGTGGTGGGCGTGCTCGACGGCTATAAATGGCTGGTCGAAGGCGACACCAAGCATGTGCTGGAGCTGAAACTCGAGCAGCTTACCCGGATTCACTTCAACGGCGGCTCGATCCTGCGCACCTCGCGCAGCAATCCGGCCCGCGACGAGCAAAGTCTGGACCGCACCATCCGCGCATTGCTGCAACTGGACGTAAGTTATCTGCTCTGTATCGGTGGCGACGACACCACTTATGGCGCCGCCAAAATCGCCGAGCGCACCCGCGGCCGGATCGGCGTCGCGACGGTGCCCAAAACCATCGATAATGATGTGCCGCTGCCGGATAACGCGCCCACTTTCGGGTTTGAAACCGCGCGCGCGGTAGGCAGCATGATCATCGAATCGTTGATGGAAGATGCGCGCACCACCGGACGTTGGTACCTGGCGGTCTCGATGGGACGCAAGTCGGGCTCGCTCGCGCTGAGCATGGGCAAATCCGCCGGCGCGACCCTCTCGATCATCCCGGAGGAATTCGCCGGCGAAAGATATGAGGTTTCGATCGCGGTCGAAACCATCGTCGGCGCCATCATCAAGCGCCTCGCCCACGGCCATAACGACGGTGTCGCCGTGATCGCTGAAGGTATCGCCGAACGGCTCGACGCGGCGCCGCTGCCCACAGTCAATTCCGAGCGCGACGCCTACGGCCATTTGCGTATCGCGGATATACCGTTAGGCATGCTGTTGCGGGATAAAGTGCGCGCGGTGCTGGTCGAGCTAGGCATCGATGTAACCGTCGTGACCAAGGATATCGGCTATGAGCTGCGTTGCGCCAAGCCGGTGCCGTTTGACGCCGAGTATACGCGCACGCTCGGCTATGGCGCGGTCCGTTATCTGCTCAACGGCGGTTCGGGCGCGCTCATCGCGATCAGTGGCGGGCGGGTGACGCCGGTGAGTCTCGAGCAGTTGCTTGACCCGGCCACCGGACGGATTCGGGTGCGCATGGTCGATACGCGGACTGAATCCTACCAGGTCGCGCGTTCGTACATGATCCGGCTGGAGCCATGGGATTTCGAGGAGCCGGCGCTTTCACGGCTGGCGGCGCACACCAATCTTTCGGCCGACGGCTTCAAGGCGCGCTTCTTGCCGACCGTGCTCGTGACCACGCCCGGCAGCTAAGGAACCTCCGCACAAGCCTGGTCATTTCGAGCGCATTAGCGCAGTCAAAGGCCAGGTGAGCGGCGCTCGGAATGACAGATAAGGCTTGCGCACCTGACGATCATAGCCTTGATATTTAGGGGCAGAGGCAGGGTTTATGGCATTGGATTGAAGGACCATGGCAAAGGAGATCGAGCGCAAATTTTTGCTGAAGAATGACGCATGGCGCGGTCTCGGGGCCGGCGAAAAGTATCGTCAGGGCTATCTATCCACCGCGAAAACCGCCACCGTGCGCGTCAGAATCATCGACCATCGCGCATATCTCACCATCAAGGGGCTCAGCAGCGGCGCCTCGCGTTCCGAATATGAATATTCAATCCCGTATGCGGATGCGGCTGAGATAGTGGAAGAATTGTGCGAGCGTCCGCTGATTGAGAAAACCCGCTACCGGATTTCCTTCAATAATTCACTTTGGGAAGTGGATGAATTTGAAGGTGCGAATCAAGGATTGCTACTCGCCGAGATAGAATTACAGTCCGAAGATCAGGATTTTGTCAAACCCGACTGGATTGGCGATGAAGTCACGGGCGATCCGCGCTATTACAATGCGAACCTGGTCAAAAAGCCATTCTCAACCTGGTGAGCGAAACGGAAATGCCTACGAGCGCGACGTCGCCCCAGCCAACCTGATTGTTCACGCAGATAAAGCATATCGGCGGATATTCAAGCTCTTGGGCCTCGTATTCGTGCAAAACGAATAGCCCGTCGGCTTTCCTCAATTTACTCGTAGCGTCGACATCGAATCTACCCGAATTAATACGCAGAAACCGTCAGACTGCCGGACACCGACGGGCAACCGAATCCATATTCAATCGTGATTGGTGAAGTGGTCGGGATTTTTATCGATGATTAGGTGATCTCGGACGGTCTCGTCGATCTTTCCAAGGTTCGCCCGATAGCGCGCTTAGGGTATGCGCATCGATACGCGGCGGCCGACACCAATCTTCACCATGAAACGTCCCGTTTGAATTAGCGGATGCGCGCGTACGCGATCGTATCGCCGGCCGTGCCCGAGACCGAAAGATGGCCGTCGGAAGGCGCGCATTGAACCGCACTGGGCGAAGTCGTATCCGTACACATGACGACGTTATCGGAGCCGGTGAAGCATGGATCGTCTACCGAGGCGTTGCCGTTGGCGAGCGTGGTATGTCCAGAACACGCCGCTCCCGAAGTAAATGTAAAGTTGCCAAACGGACCAGACGAGCTAACCGAGGTAGGTGGAGCGGCCGGCTGTGGCTGAACTTGCAAACATCCGGCGGCACTGAGCGTGCACAATAGCGCGCTCGCGGCTAAAAAAATCGATGACCTCATGTCCTTCGATTCTAACTTTTACCGGCTGGGCTGTCGCCGTTAAGAGCATCGGCGCGAACTGATGCGCGATGGTTAACTGGCGGACGAGAGCGGCGCCGCCACCTCCTCGAGGCTCTTCCGTTCGGCGGACACGCCGAAAAATACTTCGACGATCGCGGCCCCCAGCATCAGGCCGGCCGCAACCATGTAGCCGTGGGCCAACTCGATCCGCTGGCCCGTGTCGATAAGCTTGCCGAAGAACCAGGGCGAGATGATGCCCCCCGTCGCGGTGCCGAGCGCATAAAAGATCGAGATCGCCAGGGCGCGCATTTCCAGCGGAAAGATCTCGCTCACGGTCAGATAGGCCGAGCTCGCCGCGGGAGAGGCGAAAAAGAACATCACGGTCCATAGCAGACTCTGCGTGAAGGTCGTCAGCATGCCTTGTGAAAAGAGCCAGCCGGTAAGTATGAGCAGCAGCCCGGAGAGCGCGAAGGTCGCCGCGATCATCGTGCGGCGGCCAATCGTGTCGAACAGATGGCCCAGCAGCACCGGCCCGAGAAAATTTCCCAGCGCGAACGGCAAAAGGTAGAAGCCGGTATGGTCGGCGCGCACGCCGTAAAAGCGCGTCAGCACGATCGCATAGGTGAACAGGATCGCGTTGTAAACAAACGCCTGCGCGATCATCAGCGACAAGCCCAGGATTGAGCGCGTGCGATATTGCGTGACCAGCGGCTTCAGCATCACTGCGAGGCCGAACTGATGGCGGACGTGAATTTTGAGCGGCTTTTCGCGCGGCTCGCCCAAGCGCTCGCCGGTTTCGCGCGCGACCGTGTCTTCCACCTCGCGCACGATTTTTTCGGCTTCTTCGCGCTGGCCATGGGTTAAGAGCCAACGCGGGCTTTCCGGGATGAATCCGCGCAAATAGATGATCACGAGGCCGATGACGGCGCCGAGGCCGAAGCCGAGCCGCCAACCAATATTCTGGGCAATCACGTGCGGGTCGAGCAGGATTACGGTGGAGGCGGCCCCGGCCGCCGCGCCCAGCCAGTAGCTGCCGTTGACGATCAGATCAACGCGGCCGCGCAATCGCGCGGGGATCAATTCGTCGATCGCTGAATTAACCGCCGCATATTCACCGCCGATGCCCATGCCGGTGATAAATCTGAACAATGCAAAACTGACGAGGTTCCACGAAATCGCGGTGAGGGCGACGCCGCAGAGATAAATACCAAGGCTCAGGAAAAAGAATCGGCGCCGGCCGAAGCGATCGGTCAGATGGCCAAAAACAAGCGCGCCCAGCACCGCGCCGGCCAGATAGCAGGAACTAATAAATCCGATTTCAGATGCGCTGAAGTCGAGTACGTTGGGGCGTTGCAGGACCGCGCTGATGGCGCCCATCAGCGTGATCTCGAGGCCGTCGAGCACCCAGGTGATGCCGAGGCCAATTACCAGCAACCAGTGAAACCGGCTCCAGGGCAAACGGTCCAGACGCGCGGGAATAAGCGTTTCGAAGATTTCCGCGTCTGCGGTGGACGGCTTTGACGCTTGCACGCGGCGGCGCTTTCCGAGCGACAAATTAACCGCTCAGTTCCGGATGCGTGACGCTAGCATAGCGCGCGATCAATTCAACAGAAGCGAACCCGCACCTATGTGGACGTTAATGCGCCCACGATGGCGATTTTGTCCCATGCGACGCGCCGCCACGTTAATTATTTGAATAGGTTGTCGTTGTACGCCGCTTAATCGTGCCGTTATCGTTGGTGGTGGTAGTGGTAATGGTTTGCCCCGGCGGCGGCGCCGCGGCGGTGGGCTGAGCGGGAATCACGCGCTCGGTATGGCTGTAGAAGCATCCCGACAGAAACAATACGGCCAGGCTGGCGATCATTACTGAGTATTTCTTCATACGAATTGTGTGATCCATTCCGTTGAGCTGTCGCAGGTAAAGGCGCAAATCTCATGCCCATGCGCCAGGATGCGTCATCTGTGGCTTTTCGGACGTTCAGCGCTGATGCTTCACTTATCGCCGCGTGCGGTTATTACCGTTTCGCGCGGCGGGATGGTCACGTTGCGCGGATCCAGCGTCCAAAGCTGTCTGAAATGACGTGCCTGATGACGCGCAGGATTCACTTGGGTTGAAGCTTTTCAGATATTCGCCATCCGCAAAGTTCGGACGGGGAACGCGCGCGGCGCGGCACCCGGCACGGCGGCCATGTACTGGTCGAGTTCCGACATCAGGAATTCCAGCCTGCGCAGCGACTGCAGTTCCGCCAGGATCTGGCGGCGTTGTTCCGTGTTCCACGCGTTGATCCGCGCGAAACCGTTCTCGGCAAGGCGCGTATTAAAAACCGCCAGGGGCTCCGCAATCGCTTGAGGCAAATGAGACGCGGCCAGCACCATCGCCGCTGATGCGTCGAGCTTGTGGGAAGAGCCAAAAAACGCAAGCCACTCCTCAAGGCGCTGGCGAATTGCCGCGATGGTGCGATCGCATGCGGCTTGTGTTTCAGCGTCAAGCGGTGGCAAAGGATTTTCAATGCGCTGGAGCGTGAGTGCCGCCAGGCGATGCGCGATGCGGCGTCCGGTGCCGGCTGACTGCACCACCGCGTCGTAATTGATAAGGCTATTGCGGCCTTCCAGCCGCGCGTCATCCGCCACCCGGAGAATTTCGGCCAGCAGGCGGGTAATCTCCGCGCTGGCGTTGTGAATTTCGATAGTATTCGCGGCGGCGCCGCCCGGTGCGGCCGCCAGTGTATCGTTGATCACCTTGCATAGGCGCGGCATCAGCGAATCGCCGGCGTATTCGGGCCAGAGCACAAAAAACACCACGGTTACGATCAGGGTGCCGAGCAAGATTCCCCACGCGCGCCATAGTGGCTCGTAGATCGCCAGTGACGGGCGGAGTCCCGCGAAAATCAGCACGAAGGTGGTGCCGATTTGCTTGCCCGCGTACGCAATTCGCCCGCTCGCAAGCGAGGCGTAGGCGGACGCGAACAGCACCACGAACAGCACCAGCATGTACGACGGCAGGGTGGAAAAATTGGGCGTGACCACGATAATCGCCCCGATCGCAACGATTCCGCCGATGACGCCGCCGATTATCCGCAGCGTCATCTTGCGCAGCGAGGCGCCGTACGTCGGCAGCGCGGTGACAATGACCGTGGTCAGGATTACGGACATCGCGGGCTGCTGGGTCGTGAGGCCAAGCACGTAGCCGGCCAGCAGGCAAAGCGCCACCTTGGCACAATAGCGCACCATCTGCGGGTCGGGCGCACTTGCCGGCGCTATCGTACGCGCGACGCCCGGATGGGCCGGCGGCGCGTCCAGTGGCCGTTCGAGCAATCGCGCCACGCGATGCAAACCGTCGATGAACGCGCCGAGATTGGCGAGTTCGGCGGCGCCCGCACGAGGAATATAATGGGGACGCTCGGCAAGAATGCGCGCGTCCATCGCCGCGAGCGCGGGATTTATGCGCGCGGCCAAAGGCGGCGGCGGTTCGTCGGGGCCGGTGCGGATAAGCGTGGGTAATTCAGCCGCCATTTCGTCGAGCGCCGCGCCAATCGCGTCCGCCGCCGCCCGCAGTTCCGCACGGACACTCGTACGAATCTCGCGCGGCACTTCCTCGCGCGCGGCGACAATCACGCCGTCGATGATATTGTGCATGCGCGCACCGCGCGAAATCGCGGCCAGCAGTACGGCGTGCCGGTGCGAGGTGACGCCCTCGGCCCGCGCCCGTTCCAACAGCCCGAGTTGAGTCTGCATCTCTGAGGAGACGGGCGGTTCGGGTGGTCGTGAGACGCGCTCGCCGAGATAGTATTGCGTGGTCTCGAGCAGGCGCGCGCGCATTCGCAGCGCCGATGCCGCCAATGATTGCAGCAAAATCCTTTCCGCCGGATCGGGCCATAGCCAACCGTCAAACAGCGCGATAACGCCGAACGCGATCACACTACCGCCGAGCAATGAGGCCGCCGCCCATCCGGTATCGGCCGGCGCGAAGATGACCCCATAGAAGCTGTCGAGCATCACCACCTGGATCATCAGTCCGAAGGAACCGAGATTGCGCGTAACGATCAGGTAAGTGGATAGCGCCGTGAACACTCCGACGAACGGCAACATGAACCATGGGGTATCGGCCATGAGGCGCGCGAGCATCACCGCCGCCGCCAGGAACCCCGCTTCGATCAGTGCATCGGCGCCCGCCCGCGTTAACGACAGCATCGCCACCGGGCCGAGCAACAGCCAGATCAGATAAGGGCCGAGCGGATTAGCCACATGGCAAGCCGCCATCAAGCCGATACCGAGCGTCGCGATGAGCGCCAGGCGCAATGCGGTGCTAAAGCGATGCGGGCGCGGCGCGAGTTCCTCGACCAGCATCGCGGCCAGCCAATCGAGCCAGGCGCGCAGCCGCCGCCCCGCATCACGCATGCGCGCACTCACGCGATCGGCTAAGACTTGAAACGTTATAGTGTCGCATGGTCCGCTCTCACGGGACGCGGACGTCGCCGGCCGCATACGCGACGGCCGCGTCCGCGGTGAGCAATTCGGCCTTACTGGCGATCAGCGTGTAACGCGCGTTGGCCAAATCGCTTTGCGCGGTCAGCAGTTCGACGATGGTGCTCAGGCCTTGGCGATAGGTTTCAAGATTCGCGTTGTAGGATTCGTGCGAGGCCGCAAGCAGGCTTTGCGCGTATTGATACTTGCTGAGCGATGACTCGAATTCGTAATAGGCACGCCAGACCTCGGCGATCGCGTCAATATCGAGCGACTTCAATTGGGCGCGCGCACTGGCGCGGCCGGCGCGCGCCGCGCGCAAATCGTTAAGCCGTTTAAAGCCGGTGAAGATGTCCCAGCGCAGAGTCACCAGGGCGGAATACTGCGGTTGCCCGGTCTCGATAGAGGGCGGGCCTTTGAAAGTGAAGTCCCATAGATTCTCGCCGTAGCCGGCCGACAATTGGACCTGCGGGAAGAATTCGGCGCGCGCGCGTGCCACCTGGGCCTGGCTGGCGCGCACATTGGCCATGCTGGCGGCAAGGTCCGGACGGTCGCGACGTGCGCGCGCGATAAATGCGTCGACCGCGGCGGCGAGATTTTCGGGGATACTGACCCGTCGCAGGCTCTCGATGCGCAGTTCGGTGCTGGCCGGAATGCCGAGCGCGACCGCAAGATTGGCCTGCGCATCATGGACCAGCAGGCGCGCGTTGGCCAAATCGAATTCCGACTGCGCTACGCGTTCGCGCGCGAGCAACAACTCGGGCTGGGTCGCCAGACCCAGTGAGAGTCTTTGCTGGACCGCGTCGGCGTCGGTGCGCGCCAGTTCAAGATTGCGCTCCGCCGCGCTCACGCCCGCCCGCGCCGCGTCGAAGCCGTAGTAAGCCGTCTGGGTTGCAAAGACCACCTCCTGGATGGCGCGATTAAAGGTGAAATTGGCTGCGATCAATTGGTCCTGTGCGATTTCCGCCTTCGATCGGCGGCGGCCGAAATCGAGCAGCGTATAGGTCATCGCGGCGGCCGGCTCGGCCTGATATTGATGAATCACACCAATCGAGCCCGGCAACTGGAACGGCGTCCTGGTATAGCCGCTGTCGGAAACGAATCCGGCCTGCGGATAATAAGGGGCGCGGGCGGCGCCGAAACGTGCGGCGGCGGCGCGCGCCCGCTGCCACAGGTCCCGCGTGTGCGGATTATCGCGCAGAGCGAAGTTGATCAAATCGCCGAGAGCATATGGCTGAGCGGGCCGCGGCGGCGCGACATCGGATGCCGGGGCCACGCCAGCGGCGGTGAAGTCGTGCTTGATCTCCACGCTCGGCGTCCACTCGTGCCGTGCGCTCGGCGGGGCGAAGCGGTCAGGATTGATCTCGGGCTGCTGCGCGATTCCGCAGCCACAAAGCGCGACGGCCAGCATCGCGGCGATGACGTGGAATGAGGCGGACGGGCCCGCGCGGCCCCGCCGCCTCCGACCACTTGTCCCCCGCACGGCCGCCCCGTGGCGAACGGTGGCGGCAACCTGCCGATGGCGATGCGCATCCATAGTGATGGCACGCTAGTGGAGCGAAGCGGAACGAGCAAAGAAGTCTGCGACGTGCGTTGAACTCAGGTAAGGCGCAATGCGTCCGGAACAGGGCTGGAAATGTGCCACGCGCCGCGAATTGATTGCAGGTCGCGCTTTGGGCACAATCGGTACGCGTAAGATCCGTTGGAATGAACCTCAGGAGAGCATCCGCTCCAGTCTTGGAAGGTGGCGCGCTGTTAGGTGTCGTCGCGCTGGCGGGCTGTGATCCTTTGATCAATATCGCTGGGGCGAATTTTCCAGCGTGGCTGCTGTGCGCGATAATCGGCGCGATTCTGGCCGCCGCGATGCGGCCGCTGTTTGCACTGACCGGGCTCGAGCCCTATTTGGGACCGCTGATCGTGATTTATCCCTGCCTGGCGGTGCTATTGAGCTGTGCCGTCTATCTGCTGTTTTTTGGCCGGACTTGAACAATGGCGGACCAAGCGCAAACGCCGCCAGTTGATCACGTCGCGCGGCGCCTGATCGGCCATCTACTGGGAGGCGCGATCGTACTTGGCGCACTCGCGGCGATCAGCTACGTCGCTTTTCTTTACTATGTTTACCCGCGGACCGACGACGCTTATGTGCGCGCCAATATCGTCGGTATCGCGCCGCACGTGAGCGGTCCGATCGTCAAGTTGCCCGTCCACGATAACCAGCACGTCAAACCGGGAGAATTGCTGTTCGTGGTCGATCCGAGACCGTACCAGTCCGTGCTCGACCGCGCGCAGGCTAACCTTCAGTTGACCAATCTTCATATCAACGCGCTTGCGGATGCGATTCGCTCGTCGAAGGCACGCCAGGAGCAACTCGCGGCCGAAGCCAGTTACGACCGCCAGTATTTACAAAGGATCGAGCCGCTGTTGAAACGCCATTTCGTGACCGCCAACGACGTTTTCAACGCGCGCTCACGTCTGGCGGCGGCGGAAGCCGCGGTCGAGAGTGCCCACAACGATGTCCGCCGCGCGACCAACGAACTGGGCCAGTATGGCGATATCAACGCGCGCCGCAAAGCGGCCGAGGCCGCCGTTTACGATGCCAGCCTCAACGTCGGCTACTGCTACGTGAAGGCGCCGTTCGACGCCTATGTCACCAATCTCAATATCGCTGTGGGCCAGTATGCCAACGAGGGTCGCCAGGTGATGAGCCTGGTGGACAATCGCACCTGGTATGTAATGGCGAATTTCCGCGAGGAATTTCTTTCGCACATCCGCCCCGGCATGGCGGTGTGGATCTATCTCCTGAGCTATCCCAACCACCCGTTTCGCGGCTACGTGCAGGGTGTTGGCTGGGCGCTCTACCAAGGCAATGGCGCGACGATTGCGGGCCTGCCGCAGGTCCAGCCAACGCTCAACTGGGTGCGTCTTTCGCAGCGCTTTCCCGTGCGCATCGTGATTCAGAACCGCGCGGCAAATTTTCCCTTGCGGATGGGTGCGACGGCGGTCGTCACGGTTCAAGGTTATCGAAAATAATCGGTGAGAGTGGCCTCTCTCTCACCGCGATGTCGCGTTGCCCGGGCCGCATCCTTTGGACGACGGCGCCGAATAGCGATACTGATGGGAGCGAGGAGG
>JBOHWL010000032.1:0-51003 GCA_050736615.1 Binataceae bacterium (SeqCode)
GCACGTAGGTTACGGAGCGGCTTTTCAAAACCCGAATAATGCTCTTTCCGACGCCGAAGTCTATCGCCACGAGTTGCGTCTGGCCGAAATGGCGGAGCCGCTCGGCTTTGATTCGGTATGGTCGGTCGAGCACCATTTCGACGATTACACCATGTGTCCCGACGTCCTGCAGTTCCTCTCCTACATGGCGGGCAAAACCAAGCACGTCAAGCTCGGCTCGATGGTGGTTGTGTTGCCGTGGCATGACCCGGTGCGTGTGGCCGAGCAAATCTCGCTACTCGATCATCTGTCCGGCGGACGCTTCATTCTTGGATTGGGCCGCGGCCTTGCGCGTATCGAATACGAGGGTTTTCGTCTAGATCAGAACGAAGGCCGCAATCTGTTCGTCGAATATGCTCAATTGATCCTGAACGCGCTCGAAAAGGGTTACATGGAAGGCGGCGCCAAGACCAACCAGCCCCGCCGCGACATTCGACCATTCCCGGCGCGTTCGTTCCGCGGCCGTACCTACGCCGCGGCCGTATCGCCGGAGTCGATGCCGATCATGGCGAAGCTCGGAGTGGGCCTGCTCGTTATCCCGCAGAAGCCGTGGGAGGTGGTCAAACAGGATTTCGAGGTCTACCACAAGGTCTGGAGTGAGGTTAACGCCGGTACCGAACCGCCCAAGCCGTTGTGCGGTGGGTTCTTCTTTGTCGACGAAGACAAGACCCGCGCCGAAGAGGAAGGGATGAAGTGGATCACCGCCTATTATCATACGGCGATGAAACATTATGAGATGGCTTCCGAGAAATTCGGCTCGCACAAGAGCTACGAATTCTATAGCAACGTCAGCAAGTTCATCGCACGCCATGGGATGGAAGGCGCGGCCCGCGACTTTGCCAAGCTGATGCCGATTGGGACCCCCGGGCAGGTATTAGAGAAGCTCGCATTCATCAGGGATACCATTGATATGAACGGCGTCATGGCGAATTTCAGCTACGCCGGCATGCCTTTCGACGAAGCCGAGCGCAACATGCAATGCTTCGCCAAGCATGTGATGCCCGAGCTCAAGAAATGGCAGGCAAAGCCGCTGGTCGAAGGGGCTCTCACGGCGCGCGCGGCATAACCGCACGGCCTTTTTGCGAAATGAAAGAGCGGCTCTTTGAGCCGCCCTTTTTTTATGGACGCGGCGAGACAGACGATGCGGTCAAAATACGCCCTAGAAGAACCATCCCGTGTCGGCGGAAGGACCAAGTAGTGCGCCGATGTAGCGTTCCAGCTCGATATTGAATTTCAGTACGACGCGATCGGAGCCGGAGGTCAAGCCGATTCCAGGCCCGGCATTGTACTCAATACCGTGCGACAGTTCTCCCCATACGACCGGAAATACGTAATGCTGTTGTTGGCCGATCTGGTCATTATCGTTGAGGTGCCCGATACCACCATAGAATTCCACACCGGGCGAGAAATAGCGCGACCAACGATAATACATCCCGCTGGCGTAACCGAATTCAAACCACTTGTTATCGCTCTCGCCGACCAGCGGCTTTTCGAAGACCGGATCGAATATGAGCGAGAATGGTCCGATATCCTTTTCGATGATCGGCCGCAATTCCACTTCCAGATCATCATCATCGAACTGCGGCGTGCGATTCCATTCAAGTTCCACATACCAGCCGAGATCGACGGGCAACCTGCCGGGCGTGAACAGTTGGCCGCGCAAACGATAACTCGAGCCGGCGTACCAGTAGCCGTGCCCGGGAACCTCCGCGAATTTCAAATAACCCGCGGCTTCAATCCGGTCGGTTAAACCGTAAGTGAATTCATACTGATTATACCAGAGCCCCTGGGAGCGGAATTCGCCTGAGGAAGTGCCCTGGCCGGCATGGCTGTGGCCATTGGCCACAATCGCGTTATCGGTCTCAAGCTCGACCATCCCTCTTGGTTCAGTGGCGTAGGGATAAACCTCGAACTCCCACGGATCCACCTGCGCATAACTATTATGGGCGAACAGCATGGGAATGCAGGCAAAAGCTGAAATAGCAAGTACGGTACGGATATTCACGCTAACATCTTTCTCAGTTGAGGTGTTGTCTGGTTTCCTGAATCAGTGAAGACTGAACCCATTTGCGTAGCATCAAGCGATCGCGGCTACTCAGCCGCGCTCCCGGATGAACCAACCGATATTCCCATGGCGGCATCGCCTCATCATTCAATGCGCGCCCGATCCATTCGAGCTTTCGCCGCCGTGTTTGCGGATAGTACGTGGCCCATTCGGAAAAGTTCACCTCTTTTCGCGCGAGTCCGACGTGACGAGCGATCAGCCACGAAAACGGCGCCACATGGCTATACCAGCGCCAGCGGGTGAGATTGGAGTGGCAGTCGTAACAGGCTCGCTTCAGGATCGCATCTATCGCGGGCGGCGCCGCGATATCACCAGTGACGGGGGGGTTGCTCTGTTCCACCGGAACGAACTGGATCAGCATCATCGTCACGCCCAGCAACAGACCAATCACCACCGTTCGCTTGACCGCCGTTGATTCCACCGCGACTACCTGGCGACGATGGTGCCTTCGGGGACGTCCTGGTGAAAATCGTCGTAAAAGTCGTAGCTGCCGGTACTCAATGCGGGCAGGTGCACGGTGATAGTTTGCCCGGGTTGGAGCACCTGTTCGCGATTAAGTTTGAAACTTTCGAATTCGATAGTGCGTTTGCTCGAATTCAGCACCTTGAGAATCAGCGGTTCGCCCGCGGCAACGTTCAGGGTCTGCGGCGCAAAGCGATTGTTCTGATAGTGCAGCCATACGACGCTGTCGTTGGTCTGAGCGGCTGGCAATGCCGCGGGCACGGCGAGAATCGCGCAAATGGCCAGGCACGAAGTTAAGAATGAGCGATGTGGGATGCGCATCAAGGGCTCCTTTGTATTGAGAACGATTCTCAATATCGCTTTGCCCGCCACGCTGTCAAGCGCGCCGTGATGTTTCTTCTCGCTGAAGATGAAAACCGCTTCACCCAAGTCTTTCACTTCCCTTGTGCGGCGGCTCAGCGGATTCTGGCGAAGCGCGATCGAGCGTTGTAAGGTTGCCTTGATGGCTGGCTACTTTCGCGCGGCGAGCGCGTGATTTGGAGCCCGGTTCTAAAAATGGAGAACGATATGGAAATCGAGGCCGCGCAAAATTCCGCCGACGTTCGCACCGCGCTGAATTATCTGGCCGATATGAGCGAAAAACCGGCGACGTACATGTACAAGGAGCCAGGGCTGCCGTCGCGCACCTGGCGCTTCAGCGAACACGAGGTGACCATCCACGACGGCCGCGCGCTGCTGAACGAGTTGTCGTTGAGCCGGCAAGGTTTCGAGCTAATTCATGCGGAAACGTCCGTAGCGAATTTTTACGATGAAAGTGAAGTGCGGCGCGTCTACTATCCGGAATGTGAGCGGCTGGTGCGGTTTGCCACCGGCGCCGCGCGGGTGTTCGTGTTCGACCACAACGTGCGATGCGGTCCGATGGCGAAGCGGGGCGAAAATGGTGCGCGCGAGCCGGTCAAAGCGGCGCACAACGATTATACCCTGAAATCAGGACCCCAGCGCGTGCGCGACTTGATGGGCGAGGAGGCGGAGGCGCTGCTTAAGCATCGCTACGCCGTGATCAACGTATGGCGGCCGATTACCGGCCCGGTGCAGGAATCACCGCTGGCCGTATGCGATGCGCGGAGCATGGCGCCGCGCGATTTTGTCGCCACTGATCTGAAATATCGCGATCGCACCGGCGAAGTTTACTCGGTCGCCTACAATCCCAGCCATCGCTGGTATTATTTTCCTCGGATGCGGTCTGACGAGGTACTGCTGCTCAAGTGCTACGATTCGGATGAGCGCTTTACGCGTTTTACCGCGCACACCGCCTTTGCGGATCCGAACAGCGCACCCGATGCGCCGCCGCGCGAGAGTATTGAGGCGCGCACGCTGGTTTTTTTCGCGCCGGAGAATGATCGATAGGGAGGCTGCGCACCTGCGGCCCGCGGTCATTTATCAGCGCGAAGAGTCCGGGGCTTTCCGCGATATTGTTCACGATTCCAGACGCATCGCGGGGGCGGAGGACGAAAGCGCGTCAGAGGAGGGCTGCGATGAAAGTATTGTTCGAAAAAAAAGGCTCCATCGCCTATGTCACGATCAACCGTCCCGAACGTTTGAACGCATGTGATTACGAGACCTACGCCCGGCTCGGGGAAATCTGGATCGAATTTCGGGACGATCCGGCGTTGCGCGTTGCGATCCTGACCGGAACCGGCGAGCGAGCCTTTTGCGCCGGCAGTGACATCAAGGCCAATTACGTCGGCCGCCGAGACGAGGAGCCGCATCAAACTCCTTTCGCGATCATGTTCGATCTGTACAAGCCGATCATCGCCGCCATCAATGGCCATGCCAACGGCGGTGGGCTCGAACAGGCGCTCGCCTGTGATATCAGAGTCGCGGCCGATCACGCGCAATTCGGTTTGGGTGAGGTGCGGCTCGGATGGTTGCCGGGTGGTGGAGGAACGCAACGTTTGCCGCGGCTGATCCCGCTTGGCCGTGCGCTTGAGTTGCTCTACACCGGCAATCGGATCGACGCGCAAGAAGCGTTGCGGCTGGGATTGGTTGATCACGTCGTTCCCATGAGCCGGTTGCTCGGCAAGTGCGAGGAAATTGCCGTGGAAATCTGCAAAAGCGCGCCGCTCGCGGTCTCGCGCATCAAGCAGGCCACACTGCGCGGGTTGGACCTGCCTCTGGCCGACGGCCTCAAGCTTGAGCGTGAGCTGTATCAATGGCTGCAAGGGACCGAGGATGCGCGCGAAGGAGCGCTCGCGTTTGCTGAAAAGCGGCCGCCGCGCTGGCAAAGCAAATAGCCGATCAGACCTTCACTCGGGCGGCATTACTCAGTCGTGGAGCCGCGATGATAGTTGATACGCATGTGCACGTGATTGCCGAAGACCAGCGGCAATATCCACGCACCCCCGCCGCGGCGAATACCGAATGGGTGCGGGATTTGACCGCCGAAAGTCTGCTCGCGCTGATGGAGGAAGCGGGAATCGGCCGCACTATTCTGGTGCAGGCCCATGGCGCCTACCAATACAACAACAACTACGCGGCGGATTGTGCGCGGAAGTACTCCGGGAGCTTCGCCAGCGTCTGTATCGTCGATGCATTGGAGAAAGACGCCGCTGATCAGTTGAGTTACTGGGTGAACGAGCGCGGCGTGCGCGGCCTCCGCCTGTTCGATCTCGGAAGGCGGAGAAGCTGGCTCGATCAGCCGGCTACGTTTTCGTTGTGGGAGCGCGCACGCTCGCTTGGCATCCCGGTGTGCGTATGCACGCGCTGGCGAAATTTGCCGCTGCTCCACGCGCCGCTCGTGCGTTTTCCTGAAATCCCGTTCGCGCTGGATCATCTGGGACTGCCGCGGCTTGATCGAGGGGCGCCGTATGAGGCGGTGATGCCGCTGTTCGAGATGGCGCGGTTCCCCAATGTTTATTTGAAATTCTCGACCGTCAGCATCGACGAGGCGAGCCGTGGAAAGAGCAGCCCCAAGGATTTCTTTCAACGGCTGCTCGAGCGATTCGGGCCTCAGCGGATGATGTGGGGTTCGAACTATCCCGCCACTTATGATCGCAGTCTACAGCAACAACTGGAGTTGGCACGCGAGGAGTTGTCGTTTATCTCGACGGAAGACCAGCGCTGGCTGTTCAGCGAAACGGCGCTCACGTTATGGCCCGAGTTGCGCTGACGCCGTTACGCATGACACCTGACAACGGTTACGCAGAGGATAAATAGAACATCAATCGAGCATCGCGAGCGCTTCCCCGGCCGCCGGTATGGAATGCCGCGGGCGAACGAATTGATCTTCGCCCGCCCGCGCTACATCTACTTTGGCTGCGCGTGAACTCCAATTGCGCGCGCTCCTTTGAGCCGTTCCAATTCCGCGGCGGTGAAGCCCCAGTCCCGCAACGCCTCCTCGGTATGTTCGCCTGCTTGCGCGGGCCGGCGCTGGATCTGGCTCGGCGTGCGCAGAAAACGGGGCGCCGGGGCGGGTTGGGTTACGCCTTCGAATTCCACGAACGTCCCGCGATGCCGATTATGCGGATGCGCGGGCGCTTCGTTCATGTCCAGTACCGGAGCGAAGCAGACTTCGCTACCCTCCATGATGCGGCACCATTCATCGCGCGTCTTGGTACGGAAAACCGCTTCGACACGTTCCTTCATTCGCGGCCACGCCGGACGGTCGTTTTGGCGCGGCAACTCTTCATTTTGTAATCCGCCCAGGCGCAGCAACTCGGCGTAAAACTTGGGTTCGATCGAACCAATCGCAACGTGTTTGCCGTCGCTGGTCTCATAAACGTCGTAGTAATGCGAGCCGGTATCGAGGATATTGTCGCCGCGCTTATCCGACCAGATGCCCGCGCCGTGCAGTCCGTAGATTGCCGTCATCAGCGAGGAAGCGCCGTCGATCATGGCGACATCAACTACCTGGCCTTTCCCTGATTTTTGCGCCTCCAGCATCCCGGCGACCACGCCGAGAGCTAAATAAAGCGCGCCACCGCCAAAATCACCAATTAAATTCAAAGGCGGCACCGGCGCCTGTCCTTTGCGTCCGATGGAATGCAACGCGCCGGTGAGCGCGATATAGTTGATATCGTGACCGGAGGCATGCGCGAGCGGCCCCTCCTGCCCCCAGCCGGTCATGCGGCCATAGACCAGGCGTGGATTGCGCGCCATGCAGACGTCCGGTCCGAGTCCCAACCGTTCCATTACGCCCGGGCGGAAACCTTCAATAAGCGCGTCCGCCTTGGTAATCAGCTTGAGCGCGACCTCAGCGCCTTCCGGACGTTTGAGGTCAAGCGCCACCGAACGGCGTCCACGATTGAGCAAGTTATACTTGGTCTGTGTCTGAATCCCCAGGTTCGCATCCTCGGCGCGGTCAAGCCGGAGCACCTCGGCGCCCATATCGGAAAGCAGCATCGCGCACATGGGCGCGGGGCCGATTCCCGCAAATTCGATAATCTTATAACCGGACAATACCGCCATAGCCTTGCCTCCTCGGTGCTGGTAACGAGTCCGATGCTAATCGGAAGAGGGACTCACTAACTGTATAGCTTATCAGGAGGGGTATTTCACAATGCCCGGAACCTCCGGTCCATTACGGCGCGCGGGATTTTGACGCACCCATTTCCAGGCGGCATACCCTGCCTATTGCAAGCTGAGCTCAACGCGCGGGGCTGTTGCGTTGGCCTGAGGCTTCGGCGCTTGCACGAACAGTCGCGCCGGATTTATTTGCCGTGCGCTCAGATAAGCACGCACCGCATCCGCACGCGTTTCCGCCAGGCGGCGCAAATCCTGGTCGTTGACGCTGATATGCTCCAGCATTAGCTTGGTCATCTGGTCCACCGGCAACGATTTATCCAGCCCGATGAAGTTGCGCGGCTTGGGAAATTTCGCCGCCTTGTAGGCGCGCGTCAAATATTTTTTGTGTTCATCCTTGCTGACGGTTATCTCGTTTGGCTTGAGGTGCTGCCCGTCGGCCTCCAGCGCTTTGATCTTTTGCACTCTGACCTCGCGTTCGAGCTTGGCATCGCGCAAGCCGTCCGTGTCCACCGCTGGATCGACCTGGCCAATAATCGTCAGGCTAAGGCCCTGACGGGCGCGCAGGGCTTTGGCGAGCGTGTCCAGTTTGCTACGACTGTCCGCCGTTAACTTCGCATAGCCGGGGGTGAAATCGATATGATCGAGCTGTTGCTGTTTGCCGCCGAACGCGGAGGCCAGCAATTTAAATGGCGCGGCGGCGGCATTCACGATGATGTTCTTGAGCGCGCTTAGAATCACGCCGCCCAGACTAAACTCCGGATCGGACAGTGAACCGGAGACCGGCACGTCGAGCTTGATTTGGCCCTGGGGGTTTTTCAGCAGAGCAACCGCCAGCCGTATCGGCAGGTTAATTGCGTTGGGACTTTCAACTTTGGAGCCGAAGGTAAGTTGATCAATAAAAATGTGATTTTGCGCGGTCAGCCGCCCTTGGTCGAGCAGGTAATGCACATCGATTGTGAGCGTGCCTTTGATAATCGGATAGCCAGTATATTTGGCTGAATAGGTCGAGAGCCGGGTCAATTCCACGCCGTCGGCCTTTGCTCCGAGATTGACGTAGGCCATCGGGGCGAGAGGATCGACCGAGCCGTTGATTGCGACGGGCGCGCTGTTGTTGACCTTGCCGCGCAACGACACGTCGGCTGGACGCCTCGAATTCGTGCCGAAGGCCCCAATCCTTCCATTAATGCCGGTGACGCGCGCGCTGTAATTGGGCCGGATGAAGTTATCCGTGTAGTCAATCCTGCCGTTGCGCATCACGAAACCACCGATGCTGATCACCGGTTTGGCCAACGCTGTGCGCGCCTCCGCCGCGGCACGGCTGGAGGGCGATAGCTGGGTACGGGGAGCTTGCGACGCCGACTTGGAACTTCCTTCGATGTCCTGCAAATTGAGCCGCCCGTCGGAATTCAGGATGATACCGGCCTGAAAATCGTTCAACGTCAATTCTCCGACATCGACTTGCGGACGTGCGCCGCCATAAGATGCGTTGATGTGGCTGGCTTGGAACGAGCGCCAGTGCGCGAACGGCCGCGAGGTCACTTTGTCGAGCACGCGCAAATTGGCCAGCGTGGCATCGCCGCTATAGTGCATGTGCAACTGATTGTTGACTTGCGCCAATTGGGTCGCCCCGTTCATGCTCAGTTCGGCATCCGCAATTGAGGCGTTGATCTGGCTGGTGAGGTAAGGATTCAGCGCCGCCAGGTTGAGGCGTTGGGTGGTGATGTGCAAATTCGCCTTGAGCGGCTGGGGTGCCGCGGTTCCGGTAATTTTGAAACTCCCGCGACTGACGGTGCCCGACGCGTCGAGCGCGATTGGTTTCGCAAGATTGTTGGAAATGCCCTTTAACTCGAGGTTGAGCGGCGCGACGGTGAGATCGACGCGTTGTGGCGCCGAATCATCCACCAGATGAACGCTGGTATCGCGCGCGTTAAATGAGGCGATCTGATACTTCCATTGCGAACTTGTGGGCGTGGGCGGCGGAGCCGGCACGGCGGTCCTTTGCCCCGGCGTGACTGGAGCCGCATGCCTGATCGCTTGCGCCGTTTGCGTGATCACGACGCGTTCGTGGCGTATCGCCGGTCCGGGTGCTGGCGCGGGCGGCTTTTCAACGCTTCCAGCTACTCCTTGTGCGGCGGGCGTCGCGGCCGCTTGAGTGCTCGATTGTGGTTCCGCCACCCCCATCAACGATAAAAGATTGATCGTGCCGTCGCGTTCGCGATGCACGAGCAGGTGCAATTGGCTCAACTGGACGTTACTGATATTGGCCTGATGCGTCGCCAAATCGAATTGCGCCACCGCCACGCTTAACTGTTTCCATTGCACCGGTTCTTCGCCGCCATTGGGCGCGGCCAATTGCACATTGTTGAGCGAAATAGTGGCCGGTTCCACCTGAAAATTGAATGGGCTGCCGTAATTCGCCATCACCTTGGCGTGGAGGCTCAGTTGCCCACTGGCGAGTTTGGCCGGCGCGGCCAGATGGACCAGCGGTTGTAGCGGGGGCAACGCGATTTGGTCCATGGTGAGATTAGTCATCATTTGCGAGCGCGGATAATTAAGTGTTCCATCGACCGCGAGGGTGCCGCTGCCAAGTTTCGCGCTCGCGTTGAAATTCGCCGGCGTGGTTCCGCGCGTCGCGAAATTCTGCAGCGCGAAATGGATCGCGGTGAGGGACACGGTGGCGGGTTGAGGTCCGCGATTGTCGGTCACATTGATCACGCTTTGTGAAAGGTCGAAGGATTTCACCGACACGTCCGCCTGCGTGCCTTGCGTATTTTTGGCCGCGGGAGTGGCCGGTGGCGGCTGCGTCGATTGACCTGTCAAGGTTGAAAGATTGGTCGTGCCGTCGCGGTTTAGCACCAGATAGGTGGTCAGGCCAATCAACTGGATCGAATTGAAAGCGGCGAAATCGCGCATCGGTTCGACATTGCTCAGGCCAGCCTGGGCGTGCACCAGTGAAAGCAGCGGGGCGGATGTCCGGTTGCGCACGTCTAGGTTGTCAAACGCCACGGTGCCGGCCACGCGCATCACCGGCGCGGTGGTTGAATTCACAAAATGCACCCGCAGCCGGCATGACAGCGTCCCTTTGGAAATTTTGAGCGGAATGCGGCTGGGCAGATAAGCGACGTAGCGCGGCAGTTCGAGATGCTCCAAGTGCAAGTCCAGGACCGATTCCGGCGGTGAGCTGAACGGCAGCGCTCTGCCCGTAATTCGCAGCGGACTGCCGCCGTCGATCACCATCTCCAGCAAAGGTTGCACATAAACATTGACGTACGCGGGCAGATTCGCCACGAACGGCACCCCGATCTGCAGGTCGTTGATTGTGTGATGTTGATGCAGCACGCGATCGTCGAAATCGACCATCCCGTTTTTCAGCCGGAGGTTGGAAACCGAAAAACGCGTTGGTCCGCTTTTGGGTTTGGAGGGCGAGCTTTGCAGCAGGTCAGAAAAATTGAACTGTTCGTCGCCGGTGCGGATAACGTGAACTAGCGGCTGATCGACTTCGAGCGCACTGATGATTGGCGCCAGTTTGAACAGCGACCACCATGATGCCTGCACATGCAGGCGCGCGATTTGTACGAACGGCTGCGGCGTGCCGCGCTGGCTGATATCAATTTTGTCAAGGTTGAGATTGAGTGTGTAAGGATTGAAATGGATAGACCCGACCTTAATCGGCCGCTTGATACTGGCCGCCAGCGTGCCGGTCACGTAACGGCCAACCAGCGGTGGCACGGCGAAAAAGCCGAGCAGCGTGAACAGCACGAATGCCGCCAACACTCCGATTCCAATATTGCGTGCCAGGCGCGAGCGGAGGAAGCGCAATATCCCTTCGGCCGATCTTTTTGCGTGCCGCATTACCGGTAAAAAGCTAGCCCATCCGAACGCATCGGCGCCACTGCGGCGGCCCATTCGAAGAACAGCGCCACCGCGCGAATCTTCAACGCAAAGATCAGTCAGAGGGCTGGCCGCCGTCGCGAAGGCTCGTGATCCGCGGCGATTACCTCGTCAAAGCGAAGCCGAGTGTGCGGTTGAAATGCTGAGAATGCCGCGTTAAAGCATGGCAGTGGGGATCGCGACGATGGTGACCACGACGCATCCTGACGCCGAGTTGGTGCCGTATTTGCGCGGCGAACTGCAGGGTGGGCAACGCGAACGCATTGCGCATCATCTCAAACACTGTGCCCGTTGCGCTGAACTGGTCGACTCTTTCGCCGTCGGCTTGCGCGACTTGAGCCGGCGCATCGAAATCCCGGCACCGCAATGGGCGCAGTGCGAAGCGTCACAACCACGCACCCCCATTTTTAAGCTGCTCGCCGCCGTGGCACTCAACGTGACCATTTTCGGCGTCTTGCTATTCCTTCCCGCGGGCACTTTGCACTGGCGTCGCGCCTGGTTCTTCCTGGCCGTGGTGCTGGTCTGTTCGATGGCAACGATGTTTGGCATCTTCAGGCGAAGGGAAGAGTTGCTGGATGAACGATTCAAGCCGCCAATTCAACGGGAACAACCGCTATCTGATAAATTCGTGCTGACGGGTGTTCTCGCCAGCTTTAGCGGCCTGGTCGTCCTGATTCCCCTCGACCGATTCCACTTCCATCTGATTGGCACGCCGAGTGGAGCGATTTCGGTGCTGGGGCTGGCTCTCTTTATTGCGGGATGGACCATTCTCTCGCTGTCTTTTCGGGAAAACGCCTACGCCGCGCCAGTTGTGAAACATCAGGCCGAAAAGCATCAGGTCGTGATCGATACTGGTGTCTATCGTATCGTTCGTCATCCCATGTACGCGGGCTTTGTACCGCTGATGGTCGGGATGGCGCTGTGGCTGCAGTCTTATACCGCGGCGGCGTTTGCGATCGTTCCGATTACGCTGTTGGCACTTCGCATTATTTTCGAAGAACGCTTCCTCACGCGCGAGTTGAAGGATTACGCAGCCTATACCGGGCGCGTCCGCTACAGGTTGATTCCTTTCATATGGTGATCCGCGTCGGATCGGCGTCGTATCACTGACGGGAATTTTCGATAAACCTGAGCATATGCCAGGCGCACTCGGGCGGGCATGGTCGCGGCCGGATGATACGAGTCGCCGGGTAATACCAACAGCCGCGAATGGGCAATCCGGCCCTGATATTCACGCATTTTCTCGAGCGACAGCAAAGCGTTGTCATCCGTGGTGATGATCAATGTGGGCGCCTCGATATGCGCAAGCCGCTCCGTCACGTCAATGCGGCCGGCGGCAGTGGTGGTTGCCGCCACGCGTACGTCGGGATTGGTCGCCGCCATCATTTCGTCCCACCATCGCGCCAGTTCCTCCGGAGCGGCGCGCCCGAGGCGTTTTCGCTGCTGCGTCTCTTCCGCCCAACCGCGCACACCGTCATGTCGGATTCGCTCGGAAAAAGTCCGAGCCGCCTGTATCACTGATACGGAAGGGCGCGCTTGAGACCGTCAGCGAACTGGAGCGTTTGGGATAATCGGCTCCGCCTAGTATAGCGCGCGCGAAGCGATTTTGGCTCCTTCGGCCATCGCGGCCAACTTCGCCCAGGTGATCTTCGAGTCCACCGGCATATATCCGGCGATGGTGGCGAAGCCGCAATCAGTGCCCGCAACCACATTCTCACGGCCGACCACGCCGGCCAGATTGCGGATACGCTGGGCCACCAGTTCCGGATGCTCGATGAAATTGTTGGTCGAATCGATTACGCCCGGGATCAGCAGCTTGCCGTCGGGCAGTTTGACTTCCTTGAATACCGCCCATTCGTGTTCATGGCGGGGATTGGCGCCTTCATAGGAAATTCCCGCGGCGTGCGCCCTGAGCACTATGTCGATAATTTCGCGCAGGGGGATGTCGCGATGATGCGGGCCTTCGTAGTTGCCCCAGCATAAATGGATACGCACGCGGTCTGCGGGAATGCCGGCGAGGGCGTGATTGAGCGCTTCGACGTGCATCTCCGCCATTTTGCGGAATTCCGCCACGCTCGCGTCGGGGAACTGGATATGCCGGCCCATCGCGAGGTCGGGACAATCCACCTGCAGCAGGAAACCGGCCTGATTGATCGCCTGGTATTCGTTCCTCATCGCGTCGGCGAGCGCCGCCAGGTAGCTTTCATGCGTCTTGTAATAGTGATTGCCGAGGAAAATCGAGATCACTCCGGGCGACGCCGCGCTCATAAAGGCTTCGGCTGGTGGCGTTTGAGAAATCGCCGCCCGCAGATTCCCGGTATCCGTGAGGACCGCTTCGCGATCGCGATAGGCAATCGCGCCGGTGCACGCCGGACGTTTTAGCGTCTCGATGACGCGCATGCGGGCGAAGCGTTCGCCGAATTCCGGATAATCCGCCAAATCGGCGAGTGGCAGCACGTCGGCTTCGCCTTCGAAGCCGCTCAGGCGGTCCTTTACGTAGGTTGCGTAGGAAGGCTTGCCCGCTTCGCCATCATTGACAATATCGACACCGGCGGCGATCTGCTTGCGCACCATTTCCTCAACCGCCGAGCGTACACGGGCGCCGAGTTCGCCGGCGTCCTTCGCGCCGCGTTCTTGCGCGGCAATCAGCGCCAATAGGTCGTCAGGCCGCGGCAGGCTGCCGGTATGCGTGGTCAGGATACGTTCGCTGCTCCGCTTCATTTCCGTCTCTCCCGTTTTAATTGGAAAGCGCTCGAAGCCTACGCTCCTGGCCTTCGTGTTAGCAACGGAAGGGAATGAAAATTTTCATGGGTGCAAATAAGGGCGGCGTGCCCGGGCAGCTTGGATACCACGCCGGCCGAGCCTCGCCGCCCTCACCTTCATCATCGGGTAACATTCAGGCGCGCGACCGAGTTAGTCCCTGCCACGGTGCGAGTACCTGGCGTGATTCATCATGTCGCCCATGCCGTTGACGAACTTCGAGCCGAAGAACAAGAAGAAGTTACTCGGCACCGGCGCGATCGCGCCGCCGTCTTTGACCGCTTCCTGAATATCTCCAACCGAGTTGATTCCGCTGGTGCCGGCCGCATTGGGCCAATCTTTGGGATTGGTCACCAGCACGGTGACCACCTGCCACCATATCGGCTTGGTGACCAAATCCATATTGATCACGTGCGAATGGTTGGGTGTCGGCACGAAGACGTTCGCCTGCGGGCTGGCCGGAAGCTTGCCCAGTGCCACGAGCGCCGGAAACAAATCGACGCTGGAAGCGTGCATCGTGCAGGTGCCCGGCGGCGAGCCCGGATTGGGGCACTGCGTGTACACTGCTGGAGTCGTCTTGAATCCTTCGGGAATGGCGCCGAACAGCTTAATCAATGTGTTGCCGAGCGCGGGTCCGCATAGCGTAGTGGTCCGTACTCCAGGCGGACAGGCCAGCGCGTCATTGGGGTTCTGGTCGTTATTCGTGGAGAAGAACGGGACAATGACGTAGAGCTTGTTGGTTTGACTGGTCGGCTGACCCGCTTGCGGGCTCTGAGCTGGGTTGTCGCCCACCTGGCAGATCGGGAATTGGAACTCGCCCGTGTCGATGTCGGCGGGAATGCCGTTGAAGTTCAGGTCATCATCGCTCTGATCAACGCAATCATAGTTTTGGGTGTAGTTGAACATGAGTAGCTTGCCATTGCCGTAAGCAAAAGTCTCATTATGCAACAGCGTCGGCATTGATTGGTTCGCTTGTTGCTGGCCAGTATCGGATCGGTGCCGCTGGCCCGCATTTGCGCTCGGTGTCAATGCAATTCCGATTGCCAGAACAACGGCAAGCGCCGCACCTGTCATCAGCCGAAACAGTGGAATCCTCATAAACTCCTCCCGTACGGGGTTCCTGAGTGTTCCCCCCCACTGTTTAAATCCGGTCCGGCACACAATCCTCCCTGGTTAACGTGCGTTGGCCCCCCACAACACTGTACGAACGCGCCGCGCGTTCGGATTACTCAGTCAGATTCCAAAAAAGGCGAATTGGCTGTGCCGTACTGAGGTTCAATTTCCTGGATGAAGATATGGCCAGAGGAAGCTTCAAACAAATCAGCGCGCAGCGCCTGGCGTGGCAGGGTTTGTACTTTATTTTTCGGTGCATTAGCCATTTGGCCCAACTGTGTCGATCAAGTGAGCGAAAGAACATGCCGGGCAGGGTGGTGGCCGACCTCAAAGTCGTGCCCGGGGGCGGAAAAGGGAAGCCGTCCTCGCGGGCGACGGCTTCTCAGTTCAAGCGTGGTTCGGCTCAGGCGTATAGAAGCCGTGACGCTGTCCAGTGTTTAACCATGACCATGTTGATGACCGTGTGTTTGATGATGCATCCCACCCATGACCTGCGAACCGAAGAACAGGAAGAAATTGGTCGGTACGTCAGGCAGCGCGCCGCCCGCTTTCTGCGCCGCCTGCATGGCTCTGACTGAGGTGATGCCGCTTGAGCCGTCGGCCGCCGGCCAGTCACTCGGATCAGTCACTAGCACGGTGATGACCTGCCACCACACCGACTTCTTCTGGCGCAAGTCCATATTGATCACGTGGTCATGATTCGGTGTCGGCACGAAAATGTTTTCCTTGGGCGAAGCTGGAATTTTGCCCAACGCGACCAGGGCTGGAAACAGGTCAAGGCTGGACGCGTGAGTCGTGCAGGTGCCCGGCGGCGAACCCGGATTGGGGCATTGCACAGACACCAGCGGATTGGTCTTGAAGCCCTCGGGAATCGCACCGAACAGCGAAATCAACGTGTTGCCGAGGGCAGGGCCGCATAGCGTGGTGGGTCGCACTCCTGCCGGGCAGGCCAGTGCGTCGTTGGGATTCTGATCGTTATCGAGCGAAAAGAACGGCACCAGCACATACAACTTATCGGTCTTGGCTACACTTAGACCGGTAGGATCCTGAGTCGGAGCGTCGCCCACTTGACAAATGGGAAACTGGAATTCTCCCGGGTCCGACTCCATCATGACCCCATTGAAGTTCAGATCATTGGCCGGCTGATCGACGCAGTCGTAGTTCTCCGTGTAAGTGAAAACCAAATTTTTGCCGTTCCCAAACGCGGCGGTCTGATTGGGCGCGAGCGTCGATGATCCGGCTTGGGCAAACGCCGTACCTCCGGCTAGCATGGCGGCGACTGCCATCGCCAGCATCACTCGAAGCGCTGGAATCCTCATTAAACTCCTCCCTCTCTGATGTAGAATGTTCCCATCTACCGTCACTTACGGACGCCGAATGGATTTGGATTGAGAGGAGGAGTCTTCGAAAATCGATCGTGCCTGCCGCCGCACGGCATTTGTATTGGCGGCGATGCCTTCAGATGAGACTTGGCGCGGACGAGAGACGTTTCCGAACGCGAACCGCCATTGGGCGTGCGGCTGTCTCCTGCGAAGCGCTGTGGCAGCAAACGGAAGTTACCAAAAAAGGAATTAAAACTATCGGTTCATTTCTCCCGCGCTTATCGCGGCCGCAAGATGGTATCTCCCTCATCCACCGTCATGCGCGACAACCGTGACGGTGTCTCCGCAATTGCTCGCGGCATAACGTGCCGCTTCGCCGGCGGCCGTGACCAGGTTGTCTTTATCGATCGTCCAGTAACGAGACGACCTAAAGATGTCATTCTTCGAAAGCCTGATCTCGACCACGCTGGCACAAAACCTGACATCCTTCAGAAAGCGAACCAGTTCGTCGCGGCACGACTCCGGATCGGTGCCGCGCATACACATCACTGCAGCCGCCATTGTCGAGCCTCCCTTGCTTGATTTGTCTAGCTGGGTTCTTAAAGCACCTTTTCTCGGCGACTGCAAGACATTTCGGCTGTATTCTTGCCATCTTTCTCCACAGCGGTCCGCGAAAGTCTGTCATGATCAAAAATGACCGGGAATAGGAAGGGTAATACGTACACGGACTGCTCATCCCAAAACGCGCCTCCCGGACTCGCCCGCTCGTTCCGCTTCGCTCCACTAGGAAGCTCGGCACAGGCAACGCTTGTCATTTCGAGCGGAGGCTGCCAGAGCGAGAAATCCCGGATGGAACCTTGGAAAACGAACCGATTTCCGGGATTCCTCGTTGTGCTCGGAATGACAGAATAACAGTTGTGCAGAGGTCCACTAGGCGCGCGGGCCGCGTTCAAGCAGGGCTAATGGCGCGGCCTGAGACCGAAGGCTTGGGCAAGCAGTTCATAGGACCGCATCCGTGCCTGATGGTCATGAACGACCGTCACGATCATCAACTCGTCCACATTTAGCTGGCTTGCCATATCGACCATCTGCTCACGCAGGCGCTCAGGCTCGCCAACGAAATAACGGGGCCATTCGCCGCTTGAAGGCTGATGTGGTTGTGCGCTCGTCCCGAGTTCGGCCAGCGCCTCTTCAGGCGTCGGAATCGGGCGGACGTCGCCCTGCCGGACACGCCGGCGGAACAGTCTTGGACTGGCCAGCAGGCGCTCGGCTTCCGCCTCGGTATCGGCGCAGATGGCGCCGAGCGCCAGAATCACCTGGGGTATTTTCAAAACGCCGCGTGCGCTGAAATTGGCGCGGTAATGTTCAATGGCGGAGCGCGTGGGGCGTTGATCAATGAAATGTGCAAACGCGTAAGGTAAGCCGAATTGCGCGGCCGCCGCGGCGCTCCACATGCTGGAGCCCAGCAGCCATACTTCCGGGCTCCCCGGCGTTGCGGGCGAAAGCTGGATGCGGCTGAAAGGATGGGTGGCGAGAAAGCCGCCATTCAAGAACGCGAGAAGTTCGGCGAGCTGCTGGGGAAAGTCGTCAGGGGGCGGATATTCATCGCGCGAGCGCCGTAGCGCGTAAGAATCAAGCGGCGTCCCGCCGGGCGCGCGCCCGATGCCGAGATCGATGCGCCCGGGGTAGAGCGCATGCAGCATGCGAAAGGTCTCCGCCACCTTCATCGGACTGTAATGTGGCAACATCACGCCGCCCGAGCCCACGCGAATCGCCGAAGTTTCCGCCGCCAGGCGCGTGATCAGAATTTCGGGGGCGGGACTGGCGAGCGCCTCGATCGCATGATGCTCGGCCACCCAGTAGCGCTCATAACCCAGACGATCGGCCAGACGCGCCAGCTCGATACTGTTGCGCAGCGCAGTCGCGGGTGAGACACCGGCGGGAACCGGGGCTTGATCGATCACGGACAGCTTCATCACGAATTGCTCCATTGAAACCAGCCCGAACGTACTGCCGGCACCGTGAGGGCGGCGGCCAGGACTCCGCGACCCGAGATTCCAGCCGCGAGGGCAGCGGCGAGTTCCGCTGAATGGGTTTGAAAAGCCGGCCTGACGCTCCGCGTGCCGCGATGTTAAGCGTCGCGCGGACTGTTAAACTTTGGCTGTGAGCGAGCGTAAACATGGCAATTTCCGCAGTTTCATTGAGCGCAACAAGGGCAACGTTGCCCTGACGCTTTCTTTCATACTGTACCTGATCAGTTGGCCGCTTAACCTGCTGGACCATCAAGCCGCCGCCGTCGTGCGCGCGGCTGGCGAGGCTTCGCTGGTTGGCGGCCTGTGTGACTACATCGCGCTCAATATGATCTTCGAACGTCATTGGTACTTGCCCAATTCGGGCGTCTTGCCGCGCAACCGGGAAAAATTGATCGACGGCATCGCCAATACTATCGAACGGGAATGGCTGACGCCCACAATGATTGGTCAGAAACTTCATGAGTTGCGGCTGCTCGATCGCCTTGGTGATTATCTGCGCGGCGCCTCGCTCAAAAAGATGGTGCGGCATGAGCAGCTCGAGCATCTCTGTAATGATGCCGCGCACTATCTCGAACCGGAATTTCTCTCGGCCTTTCTCGATCGCATCAGCTCGCAGATGGGACCCACGGGTCCAATCGATCGGCTGCGCACCGCCTTCGCCAAGGCGATAGTATGGAGAGCTTGCGAGCGGGTGCGCAAGATGGTGATCGAACTGCCGCGCAATGACGAAATGCTCGGTACGGTCGATACTGCTATTCATGAGATCGGAGCGCGTCTGCACGATCAGCAGAGCGCGCTGCGCAAGACCGCCGACTATTGGATGGAGTCGTTGGTGGGCGAGACCGTTGTTTCCAGTCGCGGCGAAATCGCGCGGATGGTCAAGCAAAACCTAAGCCGCCTGTCCGACGAGGCGATTCGGATTCAAATTGAAACGCGCACGCGCACCCATCTTGACTGGATTCGTGTCAACGGCGGGGTGTTCGGGGCGTTGCTCGGAATTGTGTTTGCGCTGCTCAATGCGCTTAATCCACAATTTCACGCGCTGACGCAGCATATCGCGTCAAACCTGTGACGTATGACGGGGTTCGGCTGAATCAAAGGCGTCGCCGCACCGGCCCTGTCTCCAAGCTCGCAGATGAAGGCGATACGTCTGCCTGCATCATCCGCCTTGCCGTTCTCGACGATTCGATCTCGACAACATTCCGGCAGTCCCGCCGTATGACCGCTGAGTGAATATGAAAGAACAAATCACGAAACTCTGTTGAGCTTGCGCGCCAAGAGAGTTAGCCTATTTGGCGCGATGGATACGCCTCAGTCATCACGGCCCCGGAAAATGACGGACGTGGTTTTCCTGCTTGGCTGTACCCTTGGCTTGCTGACCTTGCTGGCGTTTCCGATGCGCACGGTGCATCGATTTGCGGAACATTACCGCAGCGCCGAGGCGTGCCGCATGATCAAGCGGCATACCTTCATCGAGCAATCCGATACCAATCGGGCCGAGCATGCACTCATGACCAACTTCAAGCCGGTCGAGTTGGTGCCACTGGAATTGTTCGATTTCCGCCTATTACCGGCCACTTACGACCAGTTTTTTGAACTTCCGCGGGTGCATCTGCTGATGCGAATGAAGCGCAGCTCGCATGCCCGGCGGCAGGACCCGCTGCTCTAAATCTCGCAATCGGTAATGGAAGCCGCTGGCGCGGAATTTCACTCCCGCGCGACGGTCATCATTCCAACTGGCGCCGGAGAGGTTCCGGTGCCCCAAGTTTGCGAGGTTTCCTCAAGTGCCCGGATTTTCGCTTCGCAATCCGCACTTCATCATCGTGGCGGCGCTGATTGTCGCTTTGCTCGGCGCGGTCTCGTTCGAGCGGATGCCCACGGACGTTTTCCCGCGCCTGCATATCCCGGCGGTGATCGTCGCCACTTTTTATCCAGGGATGCCGCCGATCGAAATCGAGCGGGACATAACCACTCGTTTCGAGCGCTTCTTTACGCTCGGCAGCGGCATTCAGCACATGGAATCGCGCTCAGTGATGGGCGTGAGCATTATCAAGGTCTTCTTTCATCCCGGCATCAATCTGGACGCCGCGGCGGCGGGGCTGGGCAATTTGGCTGAAGCCGATTTGCGCCATATGCCGCCGGGCACCTTGCCGCCTTTGATTCTGAAGGCCGGCGCCTCCTCGTTGCCGGTCGTGCTCGTCACCGTGTCGGGCAAGGGCTTCACCCAGACCCAACTCCGCGATCAGGCGCAATACAATATTCGTAACTGGCTCGCCACCGTGCTGGGCGCCTCGGTGCCGCCGCCGTTCGGAGGCAAATACCGGCAGATCCAGGTCTACGTCAATCGCGACGCGCTGCAGGCGCGCGGACTGACCTTGATGAACGTGGTGCACGCGCTCAACACCTCGAATCTGATCATTCCCGCGGGCGACGCGAAAATCGGCGCCACCGACTACTACATCTACAGCAACAGCATGGTTCCGAGCGCGGCACTGGTTAACGACGTGCCGGTGAAGGTCGGACGGGGTGAAGCGCCGGTGTTGGTGGGCGATATCGGGCACGCCGAGGATTCGCATCAGATCCAGCTCTGCATCGTGCGGGTCAACGGACAACGCTCGGTTTACATCCCGGTGCTCAAGCAGAGCGGCGCCAACACCCTGGCGGTGGTCGACGGTGTGAAAAAGCTGCTGCCGCATATCGCCGGGCTGCCCAAGGGCATCGAGTTGCACGCGATCTTCAGCCAGGCCACCTACATTCGCGCCGCCATCGATACGCTGGAGCACGAAGCCGCCTCGGGCACGGTGCTCGCCTGTTTGATGATCCTGCTGTTCCTGGGCAGCTTTCGTTCGACGATCGCGATTTTCCTCTCCATTCCACTTTCGATTCTGGCGGCGAGTATGGGCCTTTATTTCGACGGCCAGACCATCAACATCATGACGCTGGGCGGTTTTGCCCTGGCGATCGGACGATTGGTCGATAACTCAATCGTGGTGCTCGAGAACATCAACCGCCATTTGGCGATGGGCAAGCCGCCGATGCAGGCGGCGCGCGAGGGCGCGGACGAAGTTGATTTGCCGGTTCTCGCCTCGACTATCACCACGATCGTGGTGTTCCTGCCGGTGATGTTTCTCTATGGCGTCTCGAAGTATCTGTTCAGCGCGCTTGCGCTGGCGGTTACGCTTTCGATGATCGCCTCATACGTGGTCGCGATGACGGTCGTGCCGATCTATTGCGCGCGTTTTCTTTCGGTCGAATCCGCGCGCGCGGCGGAAGCAGCCGCGGGCAGAGGGCCGTTGGCGGCCTTCATGCGCGGTTACGAGCGCTTCGCCGGACATTTCGAGGGATGGTTGCGGCGGGCGCTCGACTATAAGTTGGCGGTGATCGTTGGTTTGACCGCGCTCTTCGTGATCAGCTTGTTTGCTTTTCCGTTTATCGGTACGCGGCTGTTTCCACGCACCGATTCAGGTCAGTTCATTATCACGTTCCACGCTCCTCTGGGCATGCGTGTCGAAGACACGGAGGCGCTGACGGCCAAGCTCGAAGACACCATCCGGCAGGTGATTCCGAAAAACGAACTCAAAATGATCGTCTCGAATATCGGACTGGCGCCGGGATTCGAAGCGATTTATTCGCCCAACGCGGCGGCCGATTCGGGTTTCACCATGGTCGAACTAAAGGCCGATCACAAGATTTCCACTTTCGCCTATGTGCGGCGGCTCAAGCGCGCCGTGGCGCGTAATGTGCCGCAACTGAACACCTTCTTTTCTTCCGGCAGCATCATCGATTCAGTACTCAACGAGGGATTGCCGGCGCCGATCGATGTTCAATTGACCGGCTTGAGTTACAAGGAGCTGTTTCCGCTCGCGCGCGAGGTGCGCGAGGTAATCAGCGGGCTGCCCGAGGTGGCGCGGACTTTTATCCCGCAACAGTCCGGATATCCGACTCTGGATATCAGGGTTAACCGGATCAAGGCGGCGCGGCTCGGCCTCACTCAGAAGAACGTAATCGACAATGTGATCACCGCGCTCACCTCGAACGCGATGATCAAGCCTTCGATCTGGATCGATCCGAAGACCGGCAACGATTATTTTCTCGCGGCGCAATACGCCGAGAAGAATATCAATTCACTGGAAAGCCTGGAGAACATTCCGGTGCGCAGCGTGAATCACGGCGCACGCGAGGATTCCGTGCTGTTACGCGATGTCGCCACGATTGTGCCGGAACGCAATCCGGCCGAGGCCGATCACTACAATATCCAGCGGGTGGTCGACGTGCTGGTTACGCCGAGCACGCAAAATCAAGGCGGGACGCAAAAGGCGGTGCTGGCGGCGATTCAAAAGCTCAAGCTGCCCAAGGACGTAAGCTTCAATATTCGCGGCTCCGTTTCCACCATGGAGAAGTCCTTCAACAGCTTCGCCTTGGGCCTGCTGATGGCGGTGATATTGCTGTACCTGGTGATGGTGGCGCAGTTCCGTTCCTTTCTCGACCCCTTCATCATCATGTTCGCCGTGCCGATGGGTTTGATTGGCGTGGTCTGGACGCTGCTACTGACTCATACCACGCTCAACATTGAGTCGTTCATGGGTATCATCGCGATGGTGGGAATCGTGGTGTCCAACTCGATTCTGCTGGTCGATTTCACCAATATCCGCCGCCGCTCCGGTCAGGAATTACGCGGGGCCGTAGTCGAAGCCACGCGCATCAGGATGCGTCCCATTCTGATGACGGCGCTTGCCACCATCGCGGGATTGCTGCCGTTGGCGCTCAAGCTGGGCGCGGGCTCCGAAGCGTCGGCGCCACTGGCGCGCGCGGCCATTGGCGGCCTGCTGGTGTCAACGGTGCTGACGCTGGTGCTGGTACCCGCGGTTTACGAACTGATCTACTCGCGCAGGAAGGAAGGCATATGAGCTGGCGTTCCCGGATTGGATTTGGCCTCGCCGCGGCGATGCTGATGATTGGATGCGCAAGGAAACCGGACCCGAAGCAGGCTCAGTTGCCGCCGCCCACGGTCATTACTGTGCGGCCCCAACTAGGTACGGCCATTCGTTCAATCACTCTGCCCGGGGATCTGATTGGATATTACGAATCGACGCTTTATGCCAAGGTCACTGGCTATCTACGGAGTATCTATGTTGACAAGGGCGACCGCGTCAAAAAAGGGCAGGTGCTGGCCGTCATCGAGGTGCCTGAGCTTAAACAGCGGCTGGAACGCGCGAAGGCCAATCTGGCTATCCAGCGCATTACTTATCAACGCCTGCATAAAGTATGGAGCACGGATCCACGCCTGGTCGCGCTGGAAAATGTCGATATAGCGCGATCGAAATACCGGCAGGCCAAGGCGGAGGCGGACGAGCTTGCCGCGATGGACAGTTACACGCAAATTATCGCACCGTTCGATGGCGTGATTACCGGCCGCTTCGTTGATCCTGGCGCTCTGATCAAAGCGGGCGCGGTCGGCGGCATGAGCGGTGGCGGCGTGCAATTCGCCAACGGTGCGCAGGAAGGCTCGGCGCATCCCAACGGTTCGGCCGCTCCGGTCTTGAGTGAAGCCATGATCAAGACGCTGCGCACGTATGTCTATGTGCCGCAAGACGTGGTCCCGTACATCCGCCGCGGCGAGCCCGCCCGCCTGACGCTGAAGGATTTTCCCCGACGCGTGTTTCACGGAAAGGTCACGCGCTTTGCCAATTCACTGGATTTGGGCACACGCACGATGTTAACGGAAGTCGATATAAAAAATCCGCGCGACGAATTGTATCCGGGCATGTACGCGGAAGTGACTTTGCAGCTCCAGCGCCATGCGGGCGTTTTGATGCTGCCCAACCAGGCGCTCGAAATGTCCGCGACCGGTAGCTACGTCTACGTGGTCAAAAATGGCAGGCTTTTACGTCAACCCGTCGTCACCGGCATCAACAACGGCAGGAGAATCGAAATTGTGTCCGGCCTCACAGGAAAGGAATCAGTAGTCAAAACGTATAATCCGGATCTGACTTCGGGTACGCGGGTTATTTCCGTTGCCTTGGGAGAGCATCATAGCGCGACATTGGCGGAAGCCGGGCGCTAACCGTGGAAAAAACGTCATCTGGCGATGTTTCTCCAGCGGCCGGGCCGGGTCTTCCAGGCCGGTCTTGCGCATATGCGCACATCCGGTCCGCTTCAACCAAGAATACTAAGGGCCTGATTGTGACCATGCGCAACCTGCTTTGGTGCGGCGGCCCGCTCGCGGCCGCCATCTGCCTGCTCGCAGTATTTCCGTCGCGGGCCAAGTGCTTCCAGCGATTGACCCAAGGCGAGACGCTCACGCTTCAGCACGCCATCCAATTGACACTCGAAAATCATCCACGCGGCCTCGAAATGCGCCAGGAGGCAGACGCCGCCCAGGCACGGACGGGTGAAGCGCGATCGCGATTGCTGCCGCAGATATATGGCGCGGCGCAATACATGCGCGCGACCGACAATCCGATTGGGAATGTCACCTACATAAATCCCGGGTTCATCCCGCGCTTCACCGGCACGTTGCACGGCGGCCCGTCCAGTCCGGAGCAGAGTTTTTCCAGCATCAATAGTTTCCTCGGTGGCGTGGGAGTGGATCAGTACCTATTCGATTTCGGCCGCGTGCATGGCCAGATCCAGGAACGGGCGCAGCAAGCGCGCGCCGCGCGCGAACAGGCCGAGTACACCGACCTGCAGCTCATTTATGAAGCGACTCAGCGCTATTTCGCTTTGCTGGCGGCCGGACGAAAGGTCAAAGTCTATGAAAAAGCGGTTGCACAGCGCAGCGAACAATTGCATGACGCGCAAGTGAAGTATGCGGCCGGCTTGCGCTCCGATATCGACGTGCTCACCGCGAAATCGGTGCTCGAACGCGCGCGTACCAGCCTGATAGAGGCGCGCAATACCCAGGCGGTGGCACGGGTCGCACTGAATAATGCGATGGGACTGGGACGCGCGGCGTCGTCCTACAAGGTGGTTGACGTGCTCAGCTATCAACCAGTCTCGGGCAATATCGATTCTTATTTCACCACCGCGCTGGAGTTGCGGCCCGATTTGAAGATGCTCAAGGCGCAGGTGAAGGCGGCCGGTGCGCAGATCCGCATCGCGCGCAGTGATTTTTTTCCAACCGGCGATGCGGTTGCCGGTTATACAGCCATGGGCACCGGGTTACCCGCCGCCAACAATTATGATGTGGGCATCATAATCACCTGGCCCATCTTCAACGGATTTCTGACCACACGCGAGGTCGACGAGGCCAGGGCTCAGCGCAACGCGATGCAATACGCAATGCGCGACTTGGAATTGCGCGTTTGGTTGCAAGTCAAAAGCGCTTACCTGCAGCTACAGACCGCCGTGCAGCAGATTCAGCAGGCGCGGGCGGCCCTGCAAGCATCTTCGAGCGAACTCGACCTCGCGCAGAAACGCTACGAGATCGGGCTCGGCAATATTATCGAGCTGACGATCGCCGAACGTTTTTATATCCAGAATGATGCGGCGTATGTGGATGCGTTGTATGCGTACGCGGTGGCCAAGGCGACTCTGCAAAGCGCTACCGCCACCTCGCTCCCGTCTGAGCTGCGGCGTTAGGAGCTTGCGGCGCTTATCGGTATCCGTGCGGCGCGCTTCTTAAACCGGCGCTGGCGGCGGCGCCGCGCTTCAAAAACTGTGCGTCCGCCGTCAAAACGACGCCAATGGCTGGGCAATCAGTTAGAATCCGCCGCGTGCGACCCGCGCGAATTGAATCAAGGTGCAACGAGGTCTTTACCGATGCCGGAGCGGAATTCTAAGCTTCCCTCGCCGATCAAGATTTCAGAAGACCTGTATGCGGGCTGGCGCTCTTTTACGCTTGCCGCCGCGGTCGAACTCGAACGGTACGACCTTGTGATTCTCGGACATATTCTACATGGGCAGAGCCGGGAATGGGCGCGCAGGCTGATCGAAAAAGCGGCGGGAGCCCTGCGCGGCAGGGGAATGATGCTCATCGGAGAATTCATTCCGAACGATCGGCGCACGGGTCCGGCCGTGCCGCTTCTATTCGGACTCAATATGCTGGTGAATGCGCCTGAAGGCGACGTTTACACCATGGCGGAGTATCGGACGTGGCTCAAAGCCGCTGGAATGAGATCGCTCAAGACGATCCGGGCGCCGCAAGCTTCGCCGCTCATCCTGGCAACCAAATAAATCAGCTTGCCACGGATGATAAAACGTGGTGCATTGACGCGCAGGCCGGTTGCGGTCCCGGCTGGCGTCGACATTTTGACTTTGAGTGTTATTTTGGTCTTTACTAGTTGAGCGAATGACGTTAAAAAAATCCGTCCGCCGAGTTGATACCGGTGAGACGGGCCGCAAGGCGGGATTAGCCGCGGCTTGATTGACTGACATAGCTTGGTGCCTGTGCCTGGATCCGTTGCGGACCGGGACCCCGAAGGGACTCTAAGCGCTCCCTGGCTTGTGCAAGGTTTGGATGCGGGGTTGCCGGTTTATGGCAGCTCCGCATTTTGCGTCTCTGAGCGCAGACGCAGTATAGGCGAATGGACGAGTCCGTTTTCATGGCGTCGCTTCCGTCGACTTAAGGGATCAAGCAAATCCTGCGGAGCCACGTAAAGCAGCCGGAATCCGATGCCGTTGGTTGGAGAAAATGAGCAAAGACAAGATTCGCACTACTGATCTAGCCCGCATGAAGGCCGCAGCGACGCCGATCACCATGCTGACCGCGTACGACTTCCCGTTCGCGCGCATTTTTGATCAGGCCGGAATCGATTTGCTGCTGGTCGGCGACAGTCTCGGGATGGTCGTGCAAGGCGCGGACAGCACTCTCCCGGTGACCCTCGCCGAGATGCTCTATCACGTGCGGATGGTGGCGCGGGCGCGCAAGCGTGCCATGGTCATTGCCGACCTGCCATTTCTTTCCTACCAGGTCAGCGTCGAGCAGGCGATGCGTAACGCGGGCCGCTTGATCAAGGAAGGCGGCGCCGAGGCGGTAAAGCTCGAAGGCGGCATCACCATGGCCGAAACTATCCGGCGCCTGGTGGATATCGATATTCCGGTCATGGGCCATATTGGGCTCACGCCGCAGTCGATCCATCGCATGGGCGGCCATCGCGTACAGGGCCGCCGCGCCGGGCAGGGACCCGGATGCCGTGAACGGCTGTTCGAAGACGCGGCGGCCGTCGAGCAAGCGGGCGCCTTTTCGATGGTGCTGGAGGGAATCCCGGCCGAACTGGCCGGCGAGATCACCGCGCGCGCGTCGATTCCCACAATCGGAATCGGCGCTGGTCCCGCGTGTGACGGCCAGGTGCTGGTGATGCACGACTTGTTGGGGCTGAGCGAATCATTCGTGCCCCGTTTCGCCAAGCCGTACGCGCATCTGTGGAATGACGCGAGCGCTGCCGCCGTTGCTTACATCCGCGAAGTCCGCGAACGCACGTTTCCCGCACCCGAACATTGCTACAGCGCAAAACCAGCGCAGTCGTAAGCGAAGCGAACACCTTAGTGAAGCAAAGCGCACCAGGCGGAACGAAGTGGAGCCGAGCAAACGAGTCCGCCAACTGCGTTCGGAAATGGGGCAGGCAAGTCCGCGAGTTGGGTTCTGAACGAGGAGTCTGCGACGTGGATTTTAGATCACAAGGCGAGTGGGCGGGATGTATTTTGCAGGCAGCGTCCGCGGACGCCCTCGCCGCGGGCTCGCGAGCGCGCCCTACGGAGCTGCGTGCAAATCACAAGTCCGCGAGATGCGTTAGATAAGAAGGAGCGTGACGCCCGATGGAAATCATTCGTTCTCCACGCCAGATGCAGCGCTGGTCTGAAAATGCGCGACGCCGCGGCGAGAAGATCGCGTTTGTGCCCACCATGGGATTCCTGCACGAAGGCCACTTGACCCTGATGCGCGAAGGGCGGCGGCGCGCGTCACTGCTGACGAGTTCGTTATTCGTCAATCCGAAGCAGTTCGGACCCAACGAGGACTATGCTTGCTATCCGCGCAATTTCGAACGTGATTGCGAGCTGATGCAGTCGGTGCCAGTGGACGTGCTCTTCGCGCCCGCGCCTGAAATCATGTATCCGCCGGGTTCACAGACTTGGGTCGAGGCGACCGAGGTAACTCAGGGCTTGTGCGGCGACCATCGCCCGGGACATTTTCGCGGGGTCACGACCGTGGTGGCCAAACTGTTTAATATCGTCAAGCCTCATTTCGCGCTGTTTGGCGAAAAGGACTTTCAGCAATTACGGGCGATTCAGCGGATGGTCTGTGATCTGAACTTCGACCTGGAGATCATTCCGGTGCACACCGTGCGCGAGGCCGACGGTCTCGCGATGAGTTCGCGCAACGCCTATCTCTCAGCGCAACAGCACGATAGCGCGCTCGCGTTGAGCCGCGCGTTGAATGCCGCACGGGATCGCTTCACGGCTGGCGCGCGTCAACCGGCCGAACTGGCCGAGGCCGCGCGCGGAGTTCTGGAAGATACACCCGGCGTGCGAGTCGAATACGTCGCGGCGGTTGACGCCGTGACGCTTAAGCCGGTGCGCGCGCTGAAGCATCCGGTGGTGGTGGCGATCGCGGCCCACGTTGGCTCAACGCGCTTAATCGACAATCTGGTGCTCAAGCCGGCGGCACCGTAAAGCGCACGGTCTCCGCGCGTCCGATGCGTCGATAGAAAGCCAGTCAGCATATGCATTGACAGACGAAAGAAGGGCCGGCTTGTACGGAGCCGGCCCTCTTGTGATTGCCGCAGTGTCAGTCGAACTTTGGCTTAATAGTAATCCACCGGGTCGATCTGGCGCTTTGCCCCATACCAGAACAGCATATTTTCAGTCAGACCCTGCCAAGTGAATTTGCCCGGCGGCATCAGCAGCCGCTTGAACATCGATTTGAACGAATAGAATTCCTTGGTGCAGCGCCACACGCCTTCTTCGACCTGCTGTGGCGAAAGATTCTTCGGTACGAACATGCAGCGGAAGTTGTTGGTGTACATGTCGGCGTCTGGAATGATCACACGGCCTTCGGCTTCCAACTGCTCGCGCATCGGCGTGCCCCGGCGCGGCGTCACGGTATTGAAGAACGCCTCAGGCGCTTTGACTTCGTGCAGGAATTTAAGCGTCTCGTCGAAGATTTTCGGATGGTCTTCCTCGAGGCCGAACATGAAATTCAGCGAATAGTAGATGCCATAATGTTCAAGGCGCTTGAGCAGTTTCTTGTAATCTTTGGCATGGTTCTGAATCTTGTTCATCGACAGCAAGCTGTCCTGGCTGATCGATTCCACCCCGATATTGACGTGAAAGACGCCGGCCTTGGCGGCCAGCTCAAGGAGTTCCTCGTCATGATTGGAATTCACCGTCCACAGGCATGAGAAGCGAACATTGAGCGGAGCCAGCGCCTTGAACAGTTCCTTGGCGAACTTATGTTTGCCGGTAATTTGGTCGTCAATGAACTGGAAGCGGCGAAAGCCGGTGATACGGATGGTTTCCTTGATCTCATCTATGATCTCGGCGACCGGCCGCGTCCGGTAAGAACCGCCGTAAAACACCGGAATTTCACAGAACGAGCAGCGATAGGGACATCCGCGGCTGGCCTGCACCGGGACCGCCTTGAACAGGTAACGGTTGAGCTTCAATAATTCATGGCGCGGACGCGGCAGCGATTTCAAATCGTGCAGCTTGCCGGCCTTATAGGTCTGCTTGAGCTTGCCGTCGCGCCAGTCTTGCAGAAGTTGCGCCCAGACCATGTCGGCTTCACCCTGTACGACAGCGTCGGCATGCTTGAGCGCCTCGGCGGTCTGTAAGGTGGCATGAAAGCCGCCCATCACCACGGGAATTCCGCGTTTGCGAAACTCGTCGCCGAGTTGATATGCGCGCAGTGAGGCGCCGATCGTGGTCGTCATCCCGACCAGATCCCAGCCCCCCTCAAAATCGATCTCTTCGAGACGCTCATCGCATAGGGTGACGTCGTATTCCGGCGGCGTTAATCCCGCCATCAGCGGGATCATGAGTCCCATGATCAGCCGCCACCGGGTCTTGTGCGGCGTACCGTCAAGATGGATGGTAGTCGGTTGAATCAACAGGATTCGAGGTTTCTTCACATTCCCTCCCCTTGCAAGACGCGGCGCTCAGTCACGACGCGGACGCCGGGAGCGGCTGCTTGCGTTTGTCCGTCAGCCACCACAGGCTGAACGCGAAGATGTAGGTGCCAAACGCGGCTCCCCAGACGAAAAAGGCCAATTGGTTGAGTGCCGCCAAAAGCACCAAAAGATAAGCGAAATCGCGGCCAGTCACACGCTCGACGCGGCCCAGCCAGCGTTCAGCGCCGGCGCTGTTGACGCTGAGCGCGCGGTTGACCGAAATCGCGCAGCAGAGAAATCCGCCCAGCAGTATTGCGAGAAGGTAAAAATACACGGCGCTATGGCTGATGCGATAGCAGCCGACGATCAATCCGATAAAAACCGCGACGTGGACGATATTGTCGGTGATTACGTCGAGCCGCGCACCCGCCGGCGATTCCACCATCCGCAGCCGCGCCAGTTCGCCGTCGACGCCGTCGAGCGTGATGCAAACCAGGAACAGCAGCGCGCCAAGCAAGCGTATCCAGTAGCTTACCGACGCCAGCATCGCGGCGGAGATAAAGCCGATTGCGGTATTCGTGAGCGTCACATGGTTAGGGCTCACGCCGATGCGGGCCAGCGGATAACTCAAACGCCAGGACAATCTGCGGTCGAGCATGCGCGCCATCAGCGCGTCGGTGTGGACGCTTTCGCTTCGGACGGAGCGTGCGAGCCGGAGTTCCGCTTCCTGACGGTCCGCCGGCCGTCCGTTGAGAGCGAAGGGGAGATAGCGGTCTGTACGTAACGGCGAGGAACCCGGCTCAGGCGTTTCGACCAGGCTTGCCAGGGGCCCAATTACAACCGTCCCGCCTTGCTCGCCGTCAGTGCTGACGATGCGCACACGCCGCCCCGAGGATTCATAGCCGGCCAGAATCCTGCGCAGTTGCGATTGCCCCATTACGAGGTTGCCGGACAAGGCGATACATGGGGTGGCGGGGTCCAATCCGTAAGCGCGCCCGTCCAGCCCGCCCGATGATTCCACGACCGTGACCTCAGGGCGTCCGCGAAATTGTCCCAACCCGGTTTCGGTGATTCTTCTGTATTCGGACGCCGTCGTTATCACGAAACGCTTGATGCCGGCACGCGCGCACAACAGCATCAGACGCTCGAGTAGCGGACGTCCGAAGATGATCTCATCTCCGCGCGAAGATGCGCTAATTAGAGCGGTATCAACCACTTGAAAATCTTGAATCTGCTTCCTAAAAAAGATACTGACCGCTGAGTCAATGTAACCTGAGGGCCACAGTCGGGCAAGCGCATCAGGCGACCGTCAAGATTTAAGCTTTACGCAATTTTCCCCTCTGATGGATTTTGATTCCGGGTTATGGTTGGCGTGTTTCAGACCATCGGATGGTCGGCAATCATGGCGTTGTAGCAATGATGTTGCTCGAGATGTTAAGCTTCCGCATGACGCAATTAATTATCGGGGGCGGACCTTGAGGGTAACGTGTCGGTGAGGACACGGGCGGTACTGTTTGACTTCGGCGGCACGCTCGATTGGCAAGAGCATTGGCTCGATCGTTTTTTGAGGCATTATCGCGCCGCAGGCGTGGAGCTTAGCCGTGAGGCGCTGGATTTGGCCTATAATCACGCTACACGGACAGCATATCGTAGTGTGGATACGCCGCGCGGCGAGGGTCTCGCACGGATAGTTGGCTACCTGGTTAGTCTCCAGATGAGGTATCTGCGCGAGCGAACGACCGCCGTGTCTGACTCCGGCTATCCGGCGATCGTCGCGCGGGGAGATGCGCTTGCCCAAACGATTGCGAGCGCGTTCGTGGCGGAATCGAAAGTGGGACTTGAATCCAGTGTAGGAGTTCTGAAGTCCCTCCCGCCATATTTGCGCTTGGGTGTGATCTCAAATTTCTACGGCAACCTTGATCGCGTGCTGGAAGAGGCTGGGATGGCCGCCCGCATGGATGTAGTGGTGGATTCAGGAAAGCTGGGGTTTTACAAACCGGACCCGCGCATTTTCGAGGCGGCGCTGCGGCAATTGGATGTGCCGCCCGCGGCGGTTGTGATGGTCGGTGATTCGCTCGGCAAGGATTGCGCGCCGGCCCGTCGGCTGGGGATGCGTACGGTGTGGTTGCGCACGGATAGTCATCAGGCCGATCGCGACGGCGTAGCCGATGTCACGATCAGTAGGCTGGAGGAATTGGGGAGCCTGCGATGGTAGCGGGTTTCACTGCGGCGATTCTGGCGGCGGGACGCGGGCAGCGCCTGCGTGCGGCGATCGGGGAGATTCCCAAACCACTGGCGGTGGTGAACGGCGAGACCTTGTTGGCACGTCAGGCCCGGCGGATGCTCGAAGCGGGCGCCGGCAGGATAATCGCGATCATCAATTCGGAAACCGCGGCGATGATGCGGTGCCATGAGACAAAAATACCTCAGCAACTTGAATTGCTGGTGCGCGATACGCCCAGTTCGCTCGAATCACTCTTGGCTCTGGGTGAGCGAATTAATTCGGCCCGGTTCGTGCTGGCAACGGTTGACGCCATCGTTGATAAGGGTGAATTCGACCGTTTTGTTCGCCGCGCGATGGAACTTACTGAACCCTTGGGTGTTTACCAATTCGACGGCGTGCTCGCGGTCGTGCGATGGCGCGGCGATAGGCATCCGCTATTCGTGAAACTCGCACCCGACGGTCTGATTCGGCGCTTGGGAGAGGGTCAAAGTGGGTTGGTGACGGCCGGCGTGTACGTATTTTCGGTGCGTATTTTCGACCATGCCGCGCGGGCGCGAATGGCCAAATTGGACGCGATGAGGTGGTATTTATCCATGTTGGTGGAAGATGGCATGCGTCTGGCTGGCATCGAGTTGCGGCAGGCTATAGACGTTGACGAAGGTGTCGATTTGGAAGCGGCGCGCATGATGTTGGAGCGGCCGTGAACGGGAAAGGCGGGGTGAGGCGCGCCCGCGCGGGCGAGTCCGCCAGTTGCATACACGAAAGGGGTGGCGCAAAACACGGGCGCCGAGGCGGTGCTCGGAAAAATCGGAGCAGGCAATGATTTCGCGTGTCTTGGGTGTTTATCGCGAGGCGGAATTCTCGCCAGACAAAGTCGAGGCGGATGCCGCCATTCTCGATGCGGTTCTGAAGCAACTTCAGCGCGCTGGGGCCAGTGTTGATGCGATCAAACCCGAACGTTTCATCACCGACACCTTGCCCAACGCGCATCTCGTGCTGGTGATGTGCCAAGGCGCTCCGGCGCTCAGCCGTCTGGCGGCGATTCAAGAGAGCGGGGCGATTACGATCAATTCGGCCTTGGCGATCCGCAATTGTTATCGCGACTTGCTCGCGCCCGGACTGTTGCGCGCTGGGGTCCCGGTTCCCGAGGGCGCTCTTATCTCTACCGCCGAATCTTTCAGCCTCAAACCCTTGCGTGAGCTGGATTTGTCGGCGCCAATGTACGTCAAACGCGGCGATCTGCACGCGCTCGGGCCACATGACGTGCAACGCGTCGAGGACCTGGGGCAACTCGAAGCGACGTTGTTGCGTTTCGCGCGCCGCGGCGTGCAGCGCGCATACGTGCAGCAGGCGGCGAGCGGCGATGTGGTAAAGTTTTACGGCGTGACCGGCGGCGATTACTTCCGCGCCATCTCTGAAAGCGGCACCCTGGATGAAACGGTTAATCTGAAACTGGCGAAGGCTGCCGCCATGGCGGCTGCCGCCTTGGGCCTCGAAGTATGGGGCGGTGACGCCGTCGTGCGCGATGGCCAGGTGACGATTGTCGATTTTAACGATTGGCCGAGTTACAGTCGCGTGCGCGACGATGCCGCACGGGCGATTGCGCGCCGATGCGAGTTGTTGCTCCGGCGTCATCCGGCGGCGCGTCATGTGCCGGCTTGATTTACCAGGATGAAGTAAAGCGCAGCGCAACGAGAATCTCCGCACAAGCCCATTTGTCATTCTGAACGGAGTCCGCCATTAGTGTAGCCGCGGGCGCAGCGAGCAAAGGAGTCTGCGACGTGCGTTTAGATTAGTGAAGAATCCCGAAAAAACACAGGAAAAGCACAAAGATCCGGGATTCCTCGCTATGCTCGGAATGACAGAAAAACAAAAAATTCACACACGCTCAGAATGACAGAATCGCCCCTTGTGCACGGCTTCCCTGGTCCCGTTCAGAATAGCGCGGCTGCGAGTTGCGTCAGGAATCGGTCGAGGCGTGTCCGCGAGGTGCGATATAACGTTCGAGGTATGTGCGCGGCCGCGCGCGATTATCCGGGGCCGCGTCAAGAAAGGATCGCGCAAGTGTCGGAAGAGACGAATGTACGGGTGCTGGTGTGACTGGACATGACGCGTTGCCCAAGGTCACGACCGCGATTCCCGGACCGAAATCCCGCGAGATCTTCGCGAGCGAACAAAGGCATATCGCGCCGGGCCGCCAGCGCATCTCGCTGCTGGCGGGACTTGCCTTTGATCATGGCGAGGGCGCGACGCTCATCGATGCCGACGGCAACCGCTATCTCGACTTTTATGCCGGAGTCGCGGTCGCCAGCCTCGGTCATGCCCATCCGGCGCTAAGCGCGGCGCTGGCGCGGCAAAGCGCGCGTCTGATGGTCGGGACCTTCGCGACCCCGGAACGCGCCGAAGCGTTTAAATTGCTCAGTGAAACCGCTCCCGGCAAGCTGAAGCGCGCCCACTTATATAGCGGCGGCGCCGAAGCGGTGGAAGCCGCTCTGCGCCTGGCGCGTTCTTACACCAAACGGCATGAGGTGGTGAGTTTTTGGGGCGGCTTTCACGGCAAGACCGGCGGTGTTTTGGGTCTCATCGGCGATGAGTCGAAGCAGGGCTATGGTCCGTTGCCGGGCGGCCGTCACGTCGTTCCGTACGCGGACTGTTATCGATGCCCGTTCCAGCTCAAATACCCGCAATGTGGCCTGTTCTGCGTCGAATTCGGCGCCAAACAAATCAAAATGAGCGGCGCGGGGGCGGTGGCGGCCATTATTGCCGAGCCTTTTCAAGGCACCGCCGGTAATGTCATCCCGCCTGACGATTTCATGCCCGCGATCAAGGAAGTTGCGCGAAAAAACGATGCGCTGCTGATTGCCGATGAGATGATCACCGGATTTGGGCGCACCGGCACCATGTGGGGCGTCGAACATAGCGGCGTCGAGCCTGATATTGTCACTGTGGGCAAAGGGATGGGCTCGGGTTTCCCCGTCTCGGGCGTGCTCTTGAACGACGAAATCGGCCAGGCGGAACCGTTTTCCAAGCCCAGCGCGTCTTCCTCAAGCTATGGCGGCAATCCGATGGCCGCGGTAGCCGTGGCTGAAACCATCAAGGCAATCCGACGCGAAAAGCTGATCGAGAATGCGCGCACGGTCGGCGCGCGGCTGCTCGGACGTCTGACTCAACTTAAAGAAAAATATGAATTTGTCGGCGATGTGCGCGGGCGCGGCCTGCTGATCGGCATGGACCTGGTGCGTGACTATCGCACCAAGCATGAGCTCAGCCGGCGCGTGACGGAGATAGTCTTCAAGGAGGCGCTCAAGCGGGGACTGGTCCTGATGGGTTATTTTCCCCGGGTGCGCATCAATCCGCCCTTGGTAATAACCGCAGCGCAGGCGGACGCCGGCGCCGACATTCTCGACGAGGTCTTCGCTTACGTACGCGACCATGTTGATTGGCGCTCACTAGCGTAGCCGAAGGCGAAGCGAGCAAGCGAGTCCGCGAGCTGCGTTCAGAATTAAGAATCTATGAGCTGCGTTAGGAAACTTTATGGCGGAAGATGCCGGTAACATGGGACTTTTCTGTGATCTCGCGGGCACGCTGGTCAAGATGGATGACAGCCGCCAGCTTCCCATGGACAATTCCAGCAACATCCGCGTCGAATTGTTGCCGGGAGTTAAGGAAAAGTTAACGCCGATTCGCAATCGGCTGGTTTTCGTCGTCACCAATCAGGCGGGAGTCGCGCGCGGCCGCTTCACCGTGGAACAGGCCGAAGCAGCGATGGCCGAACTCGACCGTCAGCTCGACGGGATTTTGACCGCCTGGAGGATCTGTCCGCATGACGACGCCGACGGTTGTGCATGCCGCAAGCCGAAAGCGGGCATGATAATCGAATTGGCGCGTGACCATGGCGTTGATCTGAGCGGCTCAGTCATGGTCGGCGACCAGGAAGTTGACCGGCTCGCCGCGCAGGCCGCTGGTATCCCGGAGTTCATCCACGCCCGCGACTTCTTCGGCTGGAAATAGCCGCTTGAATCTGGGGTTAGGGGGTTAGTCGGTACGCTGATGCCTATCTTGCACTGCCGCTATAGCGCTTACACTCCGCGGCGGTTCCTTCGGACTGCTCGTTAGCATGAGCGTGCCGGCGAAGGATCGAAGCTTCGGGGTTAATCGCACCAAGCCCGACCGCTGGAAGGCGGATGTCTCACACTCCGTTGATATGTATAACGACTGGTTTATTAAGTTCGCACCGGTTGCGTATCGTGAGACACGTATCAAGACGACCGCGGACGTTGAATCCACGCTGGCTAAGACGGACAACCTTGCGGACGTAAGCGCCGCGGTCCTTAGACGCGAACCAGGCATCCTTCCGACATTACGTATGTCCGCTTGCCCGCCGCTTGCGGTGGACCGTCTGATAGGGCTTGCGAGCGTATCCCGCAACCTTGTCGGCCGGATGGAAAGGGGTACGCTGCCCCATCGGATGGACGAGCGACTGATCGAAACCGATCTGAAGAAAATTGGTGACATTGCACAGCGAATGGCCGACCCGGATATTTTTGTTTGGCTCCGACGCTCGGAAAAAGCAACCAATGAGGAACTTCACCGGGCCGCCACCATAATTGCTGATCGTCTGTGCGGCGCCGTCGCGAATCCGATTATCCGCAATGCGCAAGAGAAGCGCCAATTTGCGGCCATTCGAGACTGGCTTGAAATGCGAGGATACGAGCATCTCGCGCCAAAAGTTAAATTCGGGGCAATGCCGCCGGGAACATTCACCTTTCGGATGAACGTGCCAGCCAAACACGAAAGAACTGGAGCCATCATCAACATCCCCGCGGATGTAGTCGTGATGCCCAAAAACCGTAAGCCGGGCGAACTGCCTGTTCTTATCGAAGCGAAATCGGCGGGCGACTATACCAACGTCAATAAGCGGCGAAAGGAAGAAGCGACCAAAATGAGCCAACTTCGCTTCGCTTATGGCAAGAAAATCCGGTTCATCTTGTTCCTTTGCGGATATTTCGATTCCGGTTATCTCGGGTACGAAGCGGCGGAGGGAATTGACTGGGTTTGGGAACATCGAATCGAAGAATTGGCGGAGTTCGGGCTTTAGTCGTGCATCGATTGGCGGCGGTGGAGGCCCGTCGGGCCGACTTGCAGCGCAAACTCGATGGCGGCAAGACGCAGAAGGAGCGCAACCGTCTGGGACAATTTGCCACCCCAGCGGTCCTAGCTTCAGACATGCTCGAGTATGCACGCGCGCTCCTGCCGGACGCCACAGCCTTGCGATTTCTGGATCCAGCAATCGGAACCGGTGCCTTCTATTCGGCGCTGCTACGTCACTTTCCCGCTGAAATAATCAATGCCGCGGTTGGAGTGGAGATTGATACTCACTACGGAGCGCCTGCGCGGCGACTATGGAGCGGTCACGCGCTCAAGATTGAAATCGCAGACTTTACTCTCATGAAGGCGCCTGCGGCGAACGGTCGATTTAACCTGATTGTATGCAATCCTCCTTACGTTCGGCATCATCACATAAGCGTGGCGGAGAAGAACCGGTTACCAGTGGCGACAGCCTCCGCATGCGGTATAAAAATGGCGGGCCTCTCCGGACTCTACTGCTATTTTTTGGGGCTGGCGCACGCGTGGCTGGCCCCTGACGGGCTTGCCGGTTGGCTAATACCAAGTGAGTTCATGGATGTAAACTATGGTGCAACGCTAAAGCATTATCTGCTCAACGAAGTGGAGTTGCTGCACGTTCATAGATTTGATCCGAATGATTTGCAGTTTGGAGACGCGCTCGTTTCTTCAGCGGTCGTCTGGTTCCGAAAGAGGCGCCCGGACCCGGAACAACAGGTGCGATTGAGCTATGGCGGAACATTATCCCGCCCGCTCGAGTCACGATTGGTCCGCGCAGGGGCACTGGTAAAAGAGCGTAAGTGGGCGTATTTGGCGTCCTCCGACGCGAGGGTGCCGAACCGAGGGCCGAGGCTTGGTGACTTCTTTTCCATCAAACGCGGCCTGGCCACCGGGGACAACAGATTTTTCCTTCTTTCGAAACAGGAAATCGATGCATATGGCCTGCCTGGCGAGTTTTTCAAGCCGATTTTGCCAGGTCCACGACATTTGCCCTCTGATCTCATCGAGGCTGAAGCTGACGGCACGCCCAAAATTGAACGCCAACGATTCATTCTAGACTGCCGGTTGCCCGAGGATTTGGTCCGAAGGAAATATCGCGCGCTGTGGGACTACCTTCAGACCGGCAAGCCCCGAGTGTCCGATACCTATTTGTGCAGTCGTCGTAATCCTTGGTATGCGCAGGAAAATCGACCGCCCGCTCCATTCGTTTGCACGTACATGGGCAGAGATCTGGCCAGCCGTGCGAAACCGTTCCGCTTTATCTGGAACCGATCACAGGCGACTGCCGCGAATGTCTACTTGCTACTTTATCCGGTTCCAGAGCTGACGAGGTTCTTGGAACGCGATCCGAAAAATCCGCGTTCAATTTGGGAGTTCTTGAATTCTATTCCCATAGGCATTTTGCTGGGCGAAGGAAGAGTCTACGGCGGCGGACTCTACAAGTTGGAACCCAGGGAACTCGCTCATGTACCGGCAGATGGAATCTCTGCTATCGTGCCAGAATTCCGTCGGCCTGCGCGACAACGCGAGATGTTCCCGGGGCACGCATCATAAGGCGGTTCGGCTACCCGCATATCACTGACACGGATCCTTTCCGCTGCCACAGCAATGTACCGACCTTTGCGATGGTCTAACATTTGCGCAGCGCTGGCAATCGGCGGCGGTTTCTGCGAGATAACGGAGTCAGCGCATTATCCTGCTGGCGAATGGCGGCAACGCAAGCTTGTCGTGGAAATTGCGAGGTGTGAAGCATGAAAATCGGAGTTCTGTTCGTCTTCCATGAAACCACCGCGCGGCCCGGACCATTCGCCGCTGAATTGGAACGGCTTGGCTTCGATTCTCTTTGGGTACCCGAACATCCGATTCTGCCGGTAAATCCCAAAACGCCTTTTCCTCAAGGCGGACCGATTCCCGATATCTATGCACACATGAGCGATCAGTTCGTATGTCTCGCGATGGCGGCGGCGACCACGACGAAATTGCGCCTGGTCACCGGTATCACGCTGGTGCCCGAGCATAATCCGCTCGTGATGGCCAAGCAGATTGCCACGCTCGATCATTTCTCGGGTGGGCGTTTCGAGTTCGGAATCGGCGCCGGCTGGCTCAGGGAAGAATCCGAATTGCTGGGTGTGGATTTTCCGCGCCGTTGGACCCAGACCGCCGAATACGTCGCCGCGATGCGCGAATTGTGGTCGAAGCCCGAAGCCTCCTATGAGGGCCGCTACGTCAAATTTCCGCCGGTGCGCTCTTATCCCAAGCCGGTGCAACAGCCCGGTCCGCCGGTGCTGCTGGGCAGCAAGGATAAAAACGCGCTGAAGCGGGTTGCCCAATGGGGCGACGGCTGGTTTCCGAATCGCGTCGATGCCGCTTACATGAAGGAGAATCTGGCCGCGCTCAGGCGCGAATGCGACGCGATTGGACGGAAATTCAGCGAGCTTGATATCACCGTGATGGGAGCGGCGACGGGCGAGCGGGGACAAGTGCAAGAGGAACTCAAGCGCTTCGCCGACGCCGGTGTGCGCCGCTTCGTGGTGGCCGGTGGCGGCTTTGGCCCCAACGATTTTAAGGAAAAGCTCGCGCGGATGGCCTCGCTGTACGTCTAACGCCTTTTACAATTTGGAGGTCAGGCAATGAAAATCGGCATTCTCGGCTTCGTCGCGTCGTACACGATTGACCCCGCCACCATCGCAAAAAAATGCGAAGCGCTCGGCTTCGAATCGTTCTATTTGCCCGAGCATCCAATTCTCCCCGTCAATCATAAGACGCCCTATCCGCTTTCATCCGACGGCAAGATTCCGGAACCGTACGCGCAGATGATTGACCCCTTCATTGGGCTTGCACTCGCAGCGGGCGCCACCAGCAAAATCCGGCTGGGCACGGGTATCTGCCTGGTCCCGGAGCGTAATCCGCTGATATTGGCGAAGGAGGTCGCAACCCTGGATCATTATTCGCGCGGCCGCTTCATTTTCGGCATTGGCGCCGGATGGCTGCGCGATGAAAGCGAGATCATGGGCGTCGACTTCCGCCGCCGCTGGGCCATTACGCGTGAGTATATCCGCGCGATGAAGGCCTTATGGACCAACGAGCAGGCCAGTTTCGAAGGCGAGTTCGTCAAGTTCCCGCCGGTGCGGAGCAATCCCAAGCCCGCGAGCAAACCGCATCCGCCGGTCCATATCGGTGCTGGCGGAGTTGGCCCCAGCATGGAGCGTGCGTTGAAGGATACCGTTGCGATCGGTGACGGCTGGGCGCCGCTGGGCATGTCGCCGGCGGCGTTATCTACCGAACTCGCCAAGCTCAAGGATATGTGCGTGGCGGCCGGCCGCGATTTCAATCAACTTGAAATCACCATGTACGCGCCGTTGGTTAACGGCGACCCGAAACGGGTACTGGCGGATTATCGCGAGGCGGGCGCGCACCGGTTGATCTTCATCGCGCAGAATCCGATGCCCAACAGTTATGAGAAGGAGTTAGAGGACCTCGCCCGCCAGTTTGTGCAGTAGTTGAGTATGAGCCGCGGCATTTGCCGTCTCCCCCGCGCTGAGTTCCGGGGAGATAAAGCGGGGTGCGGCCTATGACTTATCATCGGCCCTTTAGGGGGAACAAAACGTGCGCGTTTTCGTTACTGGCGCTACCGGCTTCATCGGCTCTGCCATTGTTCAGGAGCTAATCGGCACGGGATATCAGGTGCTCGGCCTCGCTCGCTCAGATGCGGCCGCCAAGTCGCTCGCCGCCGCTGGTGCCGAGGCGCATCGCGGTGAGTTGTCAGACACGGAGAGCCTCGCCGCGGGCGCCCGAGCCTGTGACGGCGTGATCCATACCGCCTTCATTCACGATTTCTCCCAATACATGATCAATTCCGAAATCGATCGGCGCGCAATCGAAGCGCTTGGCGCCGCGCTGTCAGGCTCTGGCCGGCCGTTTGTCGTCACCTCTGGGACTGCCGCACTCACACCGGGCCGTCTCGGGACCGAAGAAGATGCGGGCGATCCCAACTCCGTGGCCGCGCCGCGTATACCGTCGGAAGCGGCGGCGCTTGCGATGGCGTCACATGGCGTGCGCGTGTCGGTGGTGCGCCTGCCGCCGTCGGTCCACGGTGACGGCGACCACGGCTCCGCCCCCAGGGCGGGTTTTGCCACGGTGTTGGTCGGCATCGCGCGTGAAAAAGGCGTTTCGGCGTATGTGGTTGACGGGCTTAACCGCTGGCCCGCGGTCCACCGGCTCGATGCGGCCCATCTCTACAGACTGGCGCTCGAGAGGGGTTCCGCAGGGGCCCGCTTTCACGGGATCGCAGATGAGGGTGTGCCCGTGCGAGACATTGCTGGCGTAATCGGCCGGCGCCTGAACGTACCGGTCGTCGCCAAGTCCCCCGAAGAGGCGGCCGGCCATTTTGGCTGGCTGGCACAATTCCTTGCTATCGACTGTCCGGCTTCAAGCGCGCGAACGCAGGAATGGCTGGGGTGGCGCCCAAGACAGCTCGGGCTTCTTTCCGATCTCGACCGGCCGCAGTATTTCGAAGTCTGAAAAGATGCCAGCCGCGCTAGGGAATCTCTGCACCAGTGCCAACCTGCCATTCTGAGAATCTGTGAATATTTTGTCATTTCGAGCGAAGGCTGCGGGCGCGAGAAATCCCGTTTTCTTTGCCGTGGACAAACCAGTGCATGAGAAGCTCCACCACCTCCTCGCGAGCCTTGTCGTTGCCGCCACGGCTCTCGGCGAGCGCTTCAAATTCGGCACGTGCCTTGATCAGACGCTGTTCGAGCCGGGACAAGCGCTCGCGGCAAGCCTCTTCGCTCGCCGGCAGACTGGCCGACCCGCGCAGCCCCAGACCCACCAGCGGAACCAATAATGCGGCCTGCCGATCACCTAATTGCTCGCTCCGATCCGTCTAAAGATTGAGATCGTATCACGCGCCCGACGCCCCGCTTCTGATGATACTGATTGGCTGCAATAATACTTATCGTCTCTGGTTACTCGCATCCCGTCGGCCTAATCTGTACGGTCAAAATGAAGGCTATCCAGGGCCAACTAGGGCGTCGGGTGCGGGCGCTGCGAACGGAACGTGGCTGGACGCAGGAGGAGTTGGCCGCCAAAGCAAAAAAGCACCCAACGTATATCGGTGGGATCGAGCGCGGCGAGCGCAATCCCACTCTCATCGTTTTAGCGGATATAGCGCGTGCCTTTGGCGCTCCCCTTTCGATCCTTTTCGAAGAGGACGGAGGATGAGCGTTTTAGGCCATCGTCTAGAACGAATATTCAATGCGCCAATCGACGACATTTTGGAAGCTATCGAGCACGGTTTTCGTGCGCAGGTTGATGTAAGGGGTAAACTCGCCGAGCTTTATCTAAGCCGTTACTTCGATAGCCTCGTGGCGGAAGCCAAAATCGACTCGTTCAACGGTACGACTTGGATGGAAAGCCCGATTTCGAGGTCGTGATGTCAGCGGCGAGAAAACTGCGCGTAGAATGCAAGAACCTGCGCAGCGATAAAGCCTTTTCGGCCGAGCGTGGATGTAAGGTGGAAATCCAAAAGACTTGGGGTGGCCGGGATTCCAAGGGACGCAAGACGCGCGGCTACTTGGCGACCCATTTCGACTTGTTGGCAGTCTGCACATTCAACCAGACAGAAGAATGGAATTTCCGCTTTATTTCCGCTCGATGGCTGGCCCGTCGGGAAGACGAGCCCGAAGTACTAAAGGTGATGCATAAAGTCACTCTCACCGGGGAACGCGAAGACCATTGGTTCGACGACTTTCTTGCGGCTGTCGCGGACGGGGCTCGTTGACAAGTGGCACTCATGACGATACTCATAGTCTGTCTAACGTGAAAGTACCGCACACTCAGACTGGAATCGCCAATTGTCAAAACGGGCCACTGTACACTACGGCTCTGGGGGCGGGGTACGTGGGCGATTCCAGGTTACTTCTACGAGGGCTGCCGAAAGGAAGCGTGAATTTGGTGCTCACTTCGCCGCCCTTTGCGCTTCATTTTAAAAAGGAATACGGCAATGAGAGCCAGCAAGATTACATACCGTGGTTTTTGGATTTCGCGCGGGAGGTGAAGAGAATCCTTGCGGACGACGGCAGTTTTGTAATTGATCTGGGAGGAGCCTACGAACCCGGTCGTCCTACGAGATCGCTATATCATTTTAAGCTCTTAATATCGCTGGTTGAGGAGTTGGGGTTCCATCTGGCACAGGAGTTTTATTGGTACAATCCGGGGAAAATGCCGGCTCCAGCTGAGTGGGTCACCGTCCGGCGCATTCGTGTGAAGGACTCCGTGAATTGTGTATGGTGGCTCTCGAAGATCCCTCATCCAAGAGCCGACAACCGGAAGGTTCTCGTTCCATACAGCCGAGATATGGAGAGGCTTATCCGAAAGGGATATCGGGCTAAGCAGCGGCCTTCCGGTCACAACATCACTCAAAAGTGGGGGCGAGATCAGGGTGGCGCTATTTGCTCGAACCTTATAGTTCAGGGCAACAATGATTCGAACGGAAACTACCTGAAACTCTGTGCCGAGGCCGGCTTCAAGCCGCATCCGGCTCGGTTTCCTCCTCAGCTCCCTGAATTTTTCATTAATTTCCTCACAGATGAAAAGGATCTGGTGTTGGATATTTTCGCCGGCTCGAATACGACTGGAGCCGCAGCCGAGCGACTCAGGAGACGATGGATGGCCTTTGAGATCGAGCGGCAATATCTTGAAGCGGGGAGATTACGATTCCCAAAGCTTGCGGCTATGCTCGGACTCGGAATCGCTGAAACAAAGGAATCGACCGCCGAAGGGCAATTCACGCTGCCTTTGCGCTAAGGACGGTCGCGATGCCTAATGGCGCGGTAGCGGTTCGAGGCTATCTCAGGGGCGATGGGTGGTGGTCGTGACGCGCGGATAATTCGCCTCGTCGTTAATTTCTCTGGCCGCAAGATTGAGCGTCGCAAGATGAGCGGGGTAGACGGCGATGTCACAGCCAAAAAGCTCGGATAGCAGTCTGAGATGGGGCCGCTTAGGGCTGAGATGGCGCTTGCGATAGTACGCACGCACCAGAAAACTGCCGCTGCCGCAGGCGGGGTCCAGCACTGCCGCCCCGGCTTCGCGAATACAGAACGCATTGATCAGGTCCACCACATCGTCGCCGGTAAAATGCTGGCCCCAGCGATGGCGTTCTTCGGGGCTGATGAGGCGCTGGAAAATCCGCCCAACAACCTCGGATGAGATGTGACTGAAGTCGTAAGCCTCAATGCCGCGCAGCGTGCCGCGCCACGCATCGAGCGCGCTCGGATGGGCAAAAACCAACGGGCCGGCCCAATCCTGCTTCTCGTCTGGATAGAATAATGGCTCGTAGTCGCCACTGCGGCGAACGGCGTTTTTGAACAGGCCTTGCAACGCGCGGTAAGCGTCGTCTGCCGTTTTCGCGCGGCTCGGCAGCCGCAGACCGGGGAGATCGGCAAAACGCGCCCGTAGCGATTGATAGAAGATTAGACGGTTGGCCGGCACATAGACGATAGTCTGCGCGGCGCGCTCCAGCGCCTCGCCCCATAATTCGAGCGGACGGCGGACAAACTGCCAATTCTGCCGCGCCATCCACTCCCGCAGGCGGTTATCGAAAGCGCGCGAACTCTCGGATTCTTGCGCAAGATAGGCGCGCGTCAATTCGACCGGCCATGCAAGGTGGCTTTCAAACGAACGGATGAACAAGTCGTCCGGCGTCATCTGCCAGTCGGCGCGGCGTCCGGTATAGATGTCGCCGATTTCGAGGAGCAGTTCCGGCAAAAAGGCGCTTTTTATGTATGCGAGATTTTCAGCGCGGCCGACTTCATCGGGGTTGCGCAAATTTCGCCCTGACTTCCATTCACGAACCCACCGGTCAAGCAAGGGCCTGTCCTGCTGATAGCGGTCCCACAGAACGAAACTGTTTACGTTCCAGGTGAAGAAGTAACGCGCCCCCGCGCTATCGGCCTTGGTTTGTGCCTCCTGCACCAAAGCGGCATCGAACGGGGAGCGGCCCTCAACCGTGCCGGGCAGCTTGACCTCACCGGTCAGCGCCACTTTCCCGTGCTTGTCGTAAACGCGGAGGTCTTTCCTTTTGCGCCGCTGCGAGCCGGAACCGAAACCTTCAATGCGCGCGTTGGAAAAAGGCGAGGCGGGGTTCAGGGCGAAAATCTCATCAGCCCATTTCGCAACCTCTGAGCAGAAATCCTGCTCATGAATTCGAGTCGAACCGGCTTCACTCACTTCGAGTACAATCTCCCCCGCCTCCAGCCAGCCATCGCAACCTCGCAAGGCAAACAAGCGGTTATTCGCTAAAAATAAAGCCAACGATATTGTATAGGCGCGCTTTGGGAAATCGCTTCCGTGATCAACGCCGTGCCACGCCGGTCCAAACGCGCGCGGACGGATCTACACGCAGCGATTATCTTCTTTGGCTGGCTGAAAAACAGCAAAAATCCATCGCTCCGCGTAGATCCTTCGACACGGCTCGCGCCGCTCGCCGGCTCAGGATGACAAGAGGTGCTTGGCCGGTCATTCATCAGCTCCCTTCCGGATTCGAAAAATTCACAAACTCTGAGCGCAGCGAAGAATCCCGGATCCTTGTGCTTTTGCCAGCTTTTTACCGGGATTCTTCACTTGTTTCGAACGCATCTCGCGGGCTCGGTTGCTCGCTTCGCCTGCGGCTCGGCTAGCGGCAGGCTTCGTTCAGAATGACAATAAAGTGGCTTGTGCAGCGGTTCCTTAGCGGCGGTGGGGGGATTCGCAATTGGCGGTCTCAGGGGCGGAGGTTCCCTGGGCGCCGCGCCTGACGGAGGCGCCGCCGCCTGGTTGCTCGACCCGCGTGATCTCGACGTAGGTATTGCGGGCCGAGGCGCGATCCTCGCGGCTCGCGGGATGATAACCAGTAACTTCGTGGATGGCGTCGAGCAGTGTCGCCCGTCGCACGGGCTTATTGACATGAGTGTTGCAACCGGCGGCGAGGCTTTGACTTACCTCCTCGTCCATCACGGAGGCCGTCAGCGCGATAATTGGCGTGGGTCTGGCGCCGCGTTCACGTTCCCATCGCCGGATTTCGCGGACGGCCGCGTAGCCATCCATCACCGGCATCTGAATATCCATAATGACCGCGTCATATTTGGCCGAAGTGAACTTTTGCACGGCCTCCTGGCCGTTTTCGGCGTGGTCGGTCACATAGGCGGCGCGCTTGAAAAACGCATCGATGAGCAAGCGGTTGTCGGCGGAATCATCCGCCACCAGGATCCGCAAGCATCGCTGGTTCGGCTCGGCCGCGGTGATCGTCGCGGGTGGCGCAGGTTCCGCAGTGGCGCCGAGGGCCTCGCCGACACCTGAAGATTTCGGCGTCACTTGCTCTATTGCTGGCCCGTCGGAATGCGCGTCCGCGCCCAAAACGTGCTCGATGCTCGTGAGCATCTCGGCGCGGCGTACAGGTTTGATCAAGTAGTGCGCCAGTCCCATCGTGCGCAGCAGCGGCAGCCTGAGGTTGAGATCGTCGGAGGTGAGCATCAGGATCACGCTTCCCGCGCCCGCGACGTCGACCACATCGCGCATCGTATCGGCCGCGTCGCATCCGGGCATGCGACCGTCGAGCAAGATTACCTGGTAGGGCGACCCTGATGCCGCTGCGCGCTCGATTTCCATCCGCGCCTGCGGATATTCGCCCGCCTGATCAACCAGTGCGCCATGGGCGCTGAGAATTTCCGCGATAGTGGCGCGAGTCACTTCGGTGTCATCGATCAGCATCACCCTGGCGCCGCTGATCGCGTGATGATCGGTGCGCGCGCCGCTCGGTGCTGACGGTTGTGAAAGGGACGCGGAAAAGTGGAAAGTGCTGCCCTGACCGACCGCGCTGTCGACCCAGATTTCGCCGCCCATCAGCTCGACTAATTGGGTGACGATGGCAAGCCCGAGCCCGGTTCCGCCATATTTGCGCGCGGTGGAGGAGTCGCCCTGCGCGTAGCGCGCGAAGATCCGCTCACGTTGTTCCTTTGCGATACCGATGCCGGTATCGGACACGGCGAAGTGCAGCCGCACGGATGCGCCTTGGGCTTCGCCTTCAATCATCAATACGACTTCGCCGTGATCGGTGAATTTAATCGCGTTGTTGAGCAGGTTGACCAGCACCTGGCGCAGGCGCAAGGGATCGCCGACCAGCGCCATGGGAACGCCGGGCGCGATGCGGACCACGAGTTCGAGTTGCTTCTGATGGGCGCGGATGGCGAGTGTCTCGGCCACCCGCTCGGCCAAATCGTTGAGGTCGAAATCGGCGGCTTCGAGCACCAGATTGCCGCTTTCAACCCGTGTGAAATCGAGAACGCCGTTAATCAGGTCGAGCAGGGCGGCGCCATTATTGATCATGATGCTCAGGTATTTGCGCTGCTCGTCATTGAGCGGAGTTTCCGCAAGCAGGTCGGCCATGCCGAGGATCGCGTTCATGGGCGCGCGGATCTCATGAGACATGGCGGAGAGAAACTCGGATTTGGCGTGCGAGTCGGACGGCGCGGCCTCCCCTATCATGGGCAACTCGTCAGGGGCGCGCGTGGGCTTGGCGGTTGCGTCCGCCGCGAGGCCGCCGTGGGCAAGAATACGATAGCGTTCGGCCAGAGGCGCGATGAACTGTGCGAGCAACGCCGCTATGAGCAGTTCGAGCCATTGGTAGGCGCTATTGAGGCTCGTACGCCCCACCCATTTCGATTCAACCAGCGCGGCGGCTAGAATTATAAGGGTCAAAGCGGCCTGCCAGCGCGTGCCCCATGGCACGATTGCGGCCGTGCCGAGCAACAGCAGGACCATCGCGACAAAAAACTCCGTGGTGCGGCCGGTGATCAAGCTGACGGCGGTGCTGAGCACCACCATGATCACGCACAAAGCGAAGAGCGCCGTACGCCAACGCACGCGATAGCTTTCGCTCCAAGTGAAGCGAAAAAAAGCTCCCGTAAGCAGTAGCGCAAGGAGGTGAATCGGCACGACCGCGCCGAGTGAGGCTCCGGCGGCAATACCAAGTGCCAGCGCCGCCGCCTCGAACGCGAACATCAGCGCAAGACCGGCGCGGATCACGCGCGTGATCCGGGCGTCAGCGCCGAAATCTTCATAATCAAAATCGCGTTCGCCCGTCGTGCCGTGGCTGTCTTCAGCCGGCGCGTCGGGCTGAATGCTGGCGGTCGCTTCGTTCTCCGAGCCGAAGCCCATGTCCCACTACTCCCCCGAGCCGTTTCGGTTCGGATTACGTGTTTCCGATCGCAATGGTTTCGCCTGCGACTCCTCGGCGGAAAGGAAACGAGGTTTTGGCAGCGTCTCGTTTATTGCAAGGGCGCCCGCAGCCAACGCCTGCTCTGGTGGAGACAAAACCTTGGTTTCCGGACGGGAATGACGGCACGCAAAATCTCGCAATTGCAATCTCCCAAAACAGCAGGCTAAAGCCCCACATCATAGATAGATAAACGCAACAGGCGTCGATGCCAAGCGGGAGTTTATTGAGCGGATTACCGCCCAACGCCCGCCAACGCTTCGCGAGCACCCGCTTCCAAGAGCTGCCGGGGCATTCGTCTGAATGCGCTATCAGTTGATTGGCGCGGCGGCGCGGGATTGTAACCTGCGCGGTTGACATGCCGGCGGGAGGAGGGTTAGGCACTTCTTACCCGTTGCGGCACTTCAACAGTCACAACGCGGCGCGGGAGGTAAGCGAATGGCATCAAACGCCTCGTCCAAAACCATCGAGATTGCCGGTCTCGAATGGCAAGCGGCCATGCCCGGCGTTCGTATGAAACATCTATGGTCCGACGCCGAGACCAAGCGGCGCGCCGTGATTACCCGGTTCGACGCTGGAGCCAAGTTGCCGATGCATCGCCATGTTGGCGACGAAATCCTCTATGTGATCGAGGGCTCAATCGCGGACGAGTCAGGCACGGTGGCGGCGGGCAATATGGGCTATCGCCCCAACGGATGTATTCATAACGTTTCGAGCAAACACGGCGCGACAGTTTTTGCGCTCATCACGGGCGGAGTTGAACCGGCGCACGAGCGTGGTGACGCGCCGCCCTCCCAGATTTTCCTGCTCAGCGAGATGCCATGGATAGACTCGCCCATCCTGCCGGGCGTGCGACAAAAAACCGTGCTCGAAGACAAAGCTGGGAAGCGGATGGTCGTGTTGGCGCGTTTCGAACCCGGCACGCGAGTGCCGCGCCATCGCCATGTTCGCGAAGAACTGATCTACATGATCGAAGGCGCGCACGCCGACGAGTTTTGCGAGATTTCGGCGGGTAATTTCAACGTCCGCGCACCCGGATGTGAGCATGACGTGACTAGCAAAAACGGGGCGACCTGGATCGCCATCGTGTATGGCCCGGTCGAGCGGCTGTAAGCACAATCCCCCACGCGGAGGAGTTCATGAACGACATCGCGTTTGGGCTGTTCGATCACGTCGAACGAACGGACGTGCCGTTGGAGCATCTGTACGAGGGGCGCATGAAGCTCGCCGAAGCGGCCGACGCGGCGGGCTTCCACTGCTACCACGTCGCCGAACATCAGGCGACGCCACTGGGGATGGCGCCGTCGCCGGGACTGTTGCTGGCGGCGATGGCGCAGCGAACGCGCCGGATGCATCTGGGGCCCCTGGTTTATCTACTGCCGTTGTACAATCCGCTTCGGCTGCTTAATGAGATCGGGATGCTTGATCAGATGAGCGGCGGGCGTTTGGAGATCGGCGTCGGCCGTGGCATCTCGCCCTACGAACTTGGCTATTACCGCGTGCCGTTTTACGACTCGCGCGAGATGTTCGAAGAAGCGCTTGACGTAATTGCGGCGGGGCTGCGGAGCGCGCGCCTTACGCATCACGGCCGTTACTATCGTTACGACGACGTGCCGATGGAAGTGCGTGCCAAGCAGACGCCCAATCCGCCATTCTGGTATGGCTGTGCAACCGACGAGAGTGTCACCTTCGCCGCCAAGCGCGGTATGCACATGGTGGGCAATGGGCCGATTCCGATGCTCAAGCGGCTGACCACGCTATACAGCGAAATCCACCAGCGCCATCGGGAGAGCGAAAACAACCTGAATCCGCAGGTTGCCGCCCCGCACAGAGGCGCGATCCGGCATATTTTTGTGGGCGAAAGCGATAACGCGGCACTGGAGATTGCGCGTCCGGCGTATCGCGCTTTTTATGACAACCTCATGAAGCTGTGGCGTGACAATCGGGTGGTGCTGCCGCAATTCGCACAAGACCTCGACCGCGCGCGCAAGATTGACGTTGTCATGGTCGGGTCGCCGGCGACCATACGCGGCGAAGTCGAGCGATTTTTCGACGGCAGCGGCTGCGATTATCTGGTGCTGGCGTTCGCTTGGGGCAATCTGAGCAATGAGCAGGCCCGACGTTCGCTTGAACTGTTCGCCACCGAAG
>JBOHWL010000033.1:0-10170 GCA_050736615.1 Binataceae bacterium (SeqCode)
GACGCTGTTCTCACAGGCGGGCAAAGTCGATAGCGCCGTGGTGGTGGTCGACAAGTTCTCGGGACAGTCGCGCGGATTCGGTTTCGTCGAGATGGCGGATTCCAATGATGCCGCCCGAGCGATCGAAGACTTCAACGACACGGAATTGAAAGGCCGTAATATCAGGGTCAACGAAGCGCGTCCACGTGAGGGAGGCCCGCGCGGCGGTGGTGGCCCAGGTGGTGGTGGCGGCGGCGGACGTGAGCGTCGCGGCCGTAATGGCGGCGGAGGAGGCGGCGGCCGGCGCTGGTAGTATAGACAACCTTTTCTCTCCGGGTGTGCGGCGGCATGCCCGGAGAGTTTCCCTTACCAATTCAATGTCGGCGCATCGTCATCCGGTGGCGGCGCTTTTGTGCCCGGCGAAATCGCACGCCTGTGAGCGATCCGCGCCCTATCAGTCTCTTTCGGAAATCCGCGCGGCGATGCGGCAACCCTCCGCTTCGTCTTTCCTCCTGACCGGCAAAGTCCGCACTGACGAGTTCGGTGACAGGTTGTAGGCCGCATCCCACTTGCGCTACGCATGGGCATCGGATTGCCGCGATTTTGCACCATTTGGTATATGATCGAGTTAAGCGGCTGTTATCTGAAAGTGACGCCAACGCATTCCGGCTTGGACGTCACAAAACGGAACAGACCAGGAGAAAGAAACGTGCTGAATACGTCCGAGCAACTGGAGCATCTCAAGCTTTCCGCCGATTACGCCGGGCTCGAAATTCCGCAATTCATTCTGCCGGAATCGCGTCAGACTATCCTCGGCCGCATGCGCTTCCATTATCTCGATTGGGGTAATCGCGGGCGCCATCCATTGCTTTTTCTTCACGGCGGCGGTCTCAATGCGCATACTTGGGATCTGGTCTGCCTGATGTTGCGCAACGATTATCATTGTCTCGCGCTCGATCAGCGCGGCCATGGCGACAGCGAATGGGAACCGACCGCCGATTATCGTTTTGATACCCAGGTGCGCGATATCGAAAGATTCGTGGCCGAGCTCAGTCTGTCGCGCCCGCTGATCATCGGCCATTCGATGGGCGGTTTCGCGGCGATGGGCTATGCGGTCAAACACGCGAAAAGCATGGCGGGACTGGTGCTGGTCGATGTCGCGCCCGAACTGAACCTCGAAGGCGCCGTACGCATCCGCGAATTTATCAATCAGGACCGTGAGCTCGAATCGGTCGAGGCATTTATCGAGCGGGCGCTGAAATTCAACCCGCGTCGCAATCGCGAGTTACTGCGGCGCAGCCTGCTGCACAATTTGCGTCAATTGCCCAACGGCAAGTGGACTTGGAAGCACGACCCGAATCGGATTGGGACCAACTTCGAGCATGACCGCGCTGAACGCGCCAGTCTTATAACCAACGCCACCGCCCGCATCACCTGCCCCACCCTGGTGATGCGCGGCGAGCACAGCAACGTTCTGACCGACGAAAGTGCGCGTAAGTTCGCCGAATCGCTGCCGGCTGGAAGTTGGGTGCGGATTCCGGATTCGGGCCATACGATCCAAGGTGATAATCCGCGCGCCCTGCTATCCGCCTTGCGTCCGTTCCTGCGCGAGATTGGATTGTAACCGCATTGGCGGCGAGCCTGTGCGTCGCTCAATTATCCGCCTGGCTTTACCCCGCCATTACCATGCCGGCGCATTGGCACACTCCACAGCGGCGTTCCGGTAGGCGCGAAACCTGTCCGGATGCCTAGCGGGCGGCGCTAAGCAGGATGCCGCCGTCAACCAATTCCTTCACGCGCGCGGGCGTATAGCCGAGATAGTCTGTCAGGATAACCTCATTGTGCTCGCCCAGAAATGGCGCCTGCAAATCAAGTGTACGCGGGAAATCTGAAAAGCGCAGCGCAAAACCCGGCACCTTGAACTCTCCCAGCACCCGATCCCGCACGGTTCTAATGGTGCCGCGCTCAATCAGATGCGGATGGCTCAGGGCTTCCGCCACCGAGAGAACCGGCGCGTGCGGCACGCGAAGTTTCTTCATCGCCGCCATCGCCTCATCGAGCGGCACCGTGCGCAGCCACTCTTCGATAATCGCGACCATTTCCTTGAGATTGGTGAGACGGTCCGCGTTGGATTTGAAACGCACATCGTCGCCCAGTTCCGGCCGCCCCATGGCTTGGCACAACGCGCGCCATTGCGCCTCGAGCGGCGCGATAATGATTATGTATTTGTCCTTCGCCTTGAAGATTCCAGCCGGCACGGCGTACCAGGAGTGTTGTCCTGAACGTGAGGGTTGAATCGCGCCTTTGCTCAGACTGAACATTTCAAAACTTGCCTCATGATAATGGGCGTAAGTATCCAGCAAGGAAATGTCGAGATATTGGCCCCTTCCGTGCCGTTCGCGATAAAGCAGTGCGGCGCAAATCGCGCCCATCGCGTGTGCGCCGGTACTGACGTCGCCGAGCGCGACCATCATGACGTAAGGCGGCCCGTTCGCCTCACCGCCCATCGACACCACCCCGGAATAAGCGGCGCCGAGGTAATCGTAACCCGGTTCACGCGATAACGGTCCACTTTGGCCGAAGGCCGAGATCGAACACATCACGACGTGCGGATTGAGCTCGCGAACCACTGGATAATCGAGTCCCAGACGCCCAATCACTCCCGGCGCGAAGTTTTCCACCAGCACGTCGGCTTTAGGGACGAGTTCTTTGACCAGCGCGAGCCCGGCCGGGCGCTTGACGTCAATGCACATGCTCTTCTTCCCGCGATTGTGCTGGACGAAGTAGCCGCTGCGCCCATCGATCATGACTGGTGCCACCCGTACCGGATCGCCGGCCGGCGCCAGTTCAATCTTGATCACCTCGGCCCCCATCTCCGCCAGCATCAACGTGCAGGTCGGTCCCGCAACGATCTGCGTGAAATCCAATACGCGGTAGCCGTCGAGCACATGTTTCGGATCGCCGCTCATCGATCTCCCCTCCGATTAGTTTATCTCCGCGATGAACACCACTTCCGGCCCTTAGCCCTCCTCTAGCGAATCACTGCACAAGCGGTTGATGTCATTCCGAACGGAGTCCGCGAGGTGCGTTGAAATAAGTGAGGAATCCCGGAAAAATCCTGAAAAAGCGAAAGATCCGGGATTCCTCGCTGCGCTCGGAATGACAGACTAAGACTTGTGCAGAGTTCCCTAGCGATGCTCATGGTGTATAACCGCACGCGCCTCCAGCTCGGCGATCTTTTGCGCTGAATACCCAAGATGGTCGCGCAGGATGTCGTGATTATGCTCGCCCAGGGTCGGCGCCCGCAGTTCGAGCGTGAACGGGAATTCAGAGAAGCGCAGCGGAAAGCCGGGGACCTCGAAAGCGCCGAGAATGCCGTCTTGGATGGTGCGCACGGTTCCGCGCTGGCGCAGATGAGGATGGTTGATGGCTTCTTCGAGCGTCAGAATGGGGGCGTAGGGAACGCGCGCTTCCTTCAGCGCGGCCATCGCCGCCTCATCACTTGGCATCGATTGCAGCCATCCTTCAATCAGCTCGACCAAGTCCTTGATATGCGCGGCGCGATCGTCGTTGGTCGCGAACCGCGGGTCTTTGATCAACTCCGGCCGCTTCATGACGTTACATAGCTTCGCCCACAAATGATCAATCTGCGCGAAGATGATGAAATACCGGTCATGCCCGCGAAAGACGCCGGCCGGCGCGGTGTAAGTCGCATGGCCGCCCATGCGTATCGGCTTAATCGCTCCGGCACTGAGCGTCTGCAACTGCACCGGCGCTTCGTGATAGTGGAAATAGCTGTCGAGCAGCGCGCAATCGAGATACTGGCCGCGCCCCGTGCGTTCGCGATAAAGCAACGCGCAGGCGATCGCGCCGAGCGCATGCACCCCGGTGCTGACATCGCCAATCGCGACGGTCGGCGTGATGGGCGGACCGTCGGGCATCCCGATCATGTGAAGAATGCCGGCGTAGGCCGCGCCACTCCAATCGAACCCCGGCTCGTCGGCTAGCGGCCCAGTCTGCCCAAACGATGACAGCGAACACATCACGGCGCGCGGATTCAGCGCCTTGACCGTTTCGTAATCCAGCCCCAGCCGTCCGATCACGCCAGGCGCGAAGTTCTCGACGACGACGTCAACTTTGGTAACCAATGTTTTGAGGATCGCCGCACCCTCGGGACTTTTACCATCGAGGCACAGGCTCTTCTTGCCGCGATTATGCTGCACGAAATAGCCGCTGCGTTGATTCTTCAACACCGGCCAGACCCGGCTAGGATCGCCCGATGGCATCCGCTCGATCTTGATAATTTCCGCACCCATCTCAGCCATCATCAGCGTAACGGTGGGACCGGCCACGAATTGGGTGAAATCGAGCACCTTGTAACCGTCGAGCACATGCTTCAAAGGCGTATCCGGCATCGCGAAATTCTCCTTGGGCGAGTGCTTTGACCTGTATAGCACTATCGCGGCGGAATATGACGCCTCGGCGCTTGATCGAAGCGAGCGCTCATTCGGCGGCGGCACCGCTTTCAGGCGGAATGCCGCGGCGCGGGAGCAATACAATGAGTGGCAGCGTGAAGAGGAACAGGTACGCCAGCAACATGTAAGTGTCATTATACGCCATCATCGTCGCCTGCCGGTTGATGACGTTGTTGGCCATCGCGAGATCGCGCATTTGAAAAGTCGGAGTGTTGTAACCCTGATGCAGCAGGCGCGCGCTGAAGGCGCGGCCGAATTGCGCATAAGCGCCGCTTAATTCGGTCACGTTATCGACGAGATTGGCGCGATGAATTTGCGAGCGGCGGGCGATCAACGTCGCCAGCACGGCGTAGGCGACATTACCGGCCACCCGGCGAACCAGCGTATAAAGGCTCGCGGCGCCGGTCATATTCGCGCGCGGCATCGAGCTCAACGATACCGTGCTGAGGATCACCATCGAACAACCGATGCCGATCCCGGTCTCGATCAGCAGCGGAATGAAATTCCAGAAGCCAACGCCCAGCGACAAATGGCCCAAGCCCCAGTAGGCGAACGCCAGCATCGCCATGCCGAAGCCGATCAGGATGCGCGGGCTGACATAATTATAGATGCGGCCGACAATCGGCATGATTAGAAACATCGCGGCGGCGCGCGGAAACAGCACCAGCCCGGCGGGAAACGCCGGATAATCCAGCACGTCCTGGGTCATTTGCGGCAATAGGAAAGTCGAGCCAAACAGAGCGAAGGTCAGCACCGCGCCCATGCCCGTGCCCGACGAGAGCCGCATGTTCTTGAACAAGCGGAAATTGACCACCGGCTCTTCGCGCGTCATTTCCCATACGACCAGACCCACCAATGAAAACGCCGCGACCACGCTGCCGATTACGATCCAGTTGTTGGAGAACCAGTCGACCTCCTGACCTCGTTCCAGCACCACCTGCAGGGCCGTCAGCCCGATCGAGAGCAGGCCGATGCCGCTCCAGTCGATCTTTTTAATGCCGCGTTGCAAATAAGGGGGATCTTGAACAAAGGCGCTGACCATCAGGATCGCGGCAATCGCGAACGGCACATTGATGTAGAAGATCCAGCGCCAGCCCCAATTTTCGATGAGCCACCCTCCGACCACCGGCCCCAAGGTCGGCGCCAGCATCACCCCCATGCTGTAAATCGCCATCGCCATGCCTTGTTCCGCTGGGGGAAACTTCTCGCGTGTGATCGCCTGGGAGGCAGGAATCAAAGTGCCGCCGCCAGCCCCCTGAATGACGCGATAGAACAGCATCTGGCCGAAAGTCCGCGAAGTTCCGGCGAGCACCGAGCCGATGATAAAAATCGTGACCGAAGCGATAAACAGACGCTTGCGCCCGAGCAGCGTGCTCCAGAACGGCGTCATCGTGATCATGATGATTTCGGCGATGCTGTAGGCGGTCGAGACCCAGGTGATCGTCAACAAATCCTGGCCGAAACTGCCCATCATATGCGGCATGGCCACGTTGACCACGCTCACATCCATCACCGACAGAAATGTCCCGAGCAAGACCGAGCCGGCCACCAGCCATTTGCCGGCTTCGGCGCGCTGATGCGGCGCGGCTTGCTCGGATTTGATTGCTCCAGCCATCGGACCGGCGAACTAACAACACTCCATTCACGGCCACGCGGTTCGATGAACCCGCGGCCGGTAGCTAATCCAGGTAACGAAAGTTAAAAAATCTCGCGCTGGCACACGACCTCGCGGCGGCGCGTGATCCAACCTGATTCCCGCCATTGTAGGACAAACGGCCAGCCGACGCGTTGATTGCGGCGTAAAATTCCCATCGGCTGGTTGATACGGTGCGGACCGGCGTTTCGGGGCACACTCTCGTTTATATCAACCGCCGATGGAGCTTTGCGCCGGAAAGGACTCGCACGGCGGCCGATCACGTCGTATGCGAACCAAGTGCGGTTATGGTTACAATTCGTCGAGCCACGCCTTGGCGTCGATGCGGTCGGCGGTGTCGAAGCCTTCGGTGAACCAGTTAAAAGATATCGGCGACCATCGTGCGGGCAACGGCCTTGCCCTGCGCGGAATACTGAACGCCCAACGCCAACCCTATGTTTTCTGCTCTGTGCGCCGCCGTCCGACCGCTCCGCATTGATCGACTGGGAAAGTCCGGCTAACCACGTCTTAATGGCTGGCCTGCGCAGAAGGCTTTATTCCGCCGCTATTTCCAGCACAGACATTACCAAAAGGTAATTATACTCTCGCTTGATACTCGGCACCGACGTATGCTTGTGCCTCATGCCTTGGTCCAAGCGGCCATATTTCCGCCGCGGGCTCAATGAGTTGCGGGAGCTCCTCGCGAGCCACCAGAACGACACACTGATCCTTGAAGGGCTGTCCGACGAACTAAGTCATCGTACAAGACCTGCCGCGTTAGAATTGCGTCGCGACGTTCTACAGCGGCTCCACAAGGTGAAAGACGGGAGATCTCCGCCAATCCAACGAGCGGTGCAGTCGGAACTGGCGCTTCCTGTTCGGCAACCACCACGCAAAGACTCCGCTCTGGCGGCGGCTTCAGAGCCCCAGCGACGCCGTCAACCGACTTCGTTGGACGACCGCCTGAAGCCACCGCTTCGGCTGAAGCACATTGAACCTCTCGGTGTTGCCGGCAGACCGTCGAAGTACGTCCGCAATCCCAAAACAGATGTGACCCTCGAGACGCGCGCGGGCATGTCACGTGTCGCGCGATATGTCATCGCGCTAGCCGCTCTCATCTCCGACATGCGCCGACACAGGCAGGGTACTCGGCAGATAACCCTGGAGCACGGCGCTCGAATTCCACTTGACCGGGGCCATATCGGCTATTCGTTTGCATTTACCGAGGATGCCGACCTTTTTGAAGACGCTCGCATCGAGTTGCGTAGCGGCGCGCAGCGGACCGACGGGCAGATAGTGTCAATCTCCAGCGGCAGAATCATCATCGCAGTCGATGAGGACATGGGTGAGACCATCACCCATTGTATCTTGGCCATCGACAACACTGCCCTTCTCGATGTGCTCAGGGAGCGTCTTGAGGAGGCTGACGGCGGGGGCCGCGCACTCAATACGAAATTGGCCGATAGCGTCGTGTCCAACAGCGGTCGGGCAGTACCGGTCGCGCCGCCGCCATTCAGTACAAATTTCACAAACGGAAACGAGAGCCAGAGGCGGGCGGTTGGCCTCGCGCTTGCCAACGAAGTGACTTACTTGTGGGGTCCGCCGGGAACCGGCAAGACTTGCACGGTCAGCATCCTGATTAAAGAACTGTTCGACCGCAACAAGCGTGTGCTCATCTGCTCGAACACCAATCAGGCTGTGGATCAGGTTTTGCTCGCCATTTGCAAAGAGCTCGGCACGAGCCATCCAGCTATGGAGGAGGGCCGGATCGTTCGGCTCGGGCGCATCGTTCATGATGGACTCAAGCAATACGCCGAATACGTGACGCTCGACGGCATCGTCGAACGACGCTCGCGGGATCTTCAAGGGCGTAAGACAGTACTGGAGGCTATTGTTGCGGACACCGCGCGTCGGCTGGCAACGGCCGAAGCAACACTGTCCCGTTTCGTTGAGTTCGATAGCTTGCGTGCGGCGATTACGGATTCCACTCGAGAACTGGTGCAGCTTAGAAACGACAGAGAGGCTGCCGTTCAGAAACGAGACGCCGCCAAGCGGCGCCTTGGTAGCTTAGATAGAGAATTCGAAAAAACCAGGACAGCCGGCGCGTTGCGGCGCATGTTCATGCGCTCCGAGAAAAGCATCGCCGCGGATGTAGAAAACACGAGAGCGGCGATCGCCAGCGCCGACGCCGATGCCGAGCGCCTCCTCGACGGTCTCGGGGGCGCCAAAGAGAAAGCAGATGAACTGGCCCTGAAGCGGGAGGAGTTGGCCCGGACCCTCGGCACCGCTGATCGCGTTGCCCTTCAAAAACAGATTGAAGCTTTCGCGTCGGAGCGGCAGCCCCACTTGGACGAATTGGCCGGCATCAACAAAGCGCTTGCAGACATTGAGGCGGCGGTGATGCGCGATGCTGCCGTGATTGGAGCAACGGTTACAAAGGTTTATCTCTCCGCGAAAAATTTCCCCGCGTTTGACGTTGTTGTCGTAGACGAGGCATCGATGGTGATTCTGCCAGCCCTATATTTCGCCATCGGGCTCGCGCGTGAGAAGGTCGTTGTCTCCGGCGATTTCCGGCAGCTCCCGCCGATCGTTCAGACCGAGCAGAAGGCGATCCTAGACGAGATAGGCATCGACGTTTTTCACGCGGCAGGCGTTGTCGAAGCGGTTGAGCGCGGCGAGGACGAGCCGCGGCTGTTGATGCTTGAAGAGCAGTTTAGGATGCACAGGGCGATCTGCGACCTGATTTCGGGCTTCATGTACCATGGGCAGCTTCGCACCTCCGCCTCTGTGGAAAAGCGCCCTCCGAGGAAGGTGGGTGATCCTCTATCCGGCCAACTGACGATCATCGACACATCGTCTCTCTGGCCGTTCGAGACGCAGACCGCCTCCTTTTCTCGCTACAATCTTGTCCACGCTCTCATCGTACGAAACCTGTCCCGGCAGCTTCATGAAGCGGACCACCTGAAGGCCGACGGGGAGCTTGGCGTCTGCACGCCCTACGCAGCGCAAGCGAAACTCATCCGCCGACTCATCGAAGATGAGGATGATCTGAAAAACTTTGTAGATGTAGGCACGGTCCACCGGTACCAGGGCGACGAGAAGACGGCGATCATCATTGATATTCCCGAAAGCGTTGGCGGTGGTCGATTCCTGGGACGATTTTTACAGGGTGATCATCCGGACGACAACGGTGCCAAGCTATTGAACGTCGCCGTGACCCGCGCCAAAGAGCATTTGGTCATTGTCGCGAACCTGACCTATCTCGACGATAGGCTGCCTGGCGGCGCTTTCCTGCGCGACATACTGTTCCGGATTCAGACGAGCGGGCAGGTTCTGGATGCGAAAGAAATCCTCTCGCTACAGCCGGCGGACCTTTGCGGTTTAGGGCGACCTGTCGACATCGATCTCGAAACTCTGCGGACAGGCCTGTTCAAACAGAAGGATTTCGAGACCGTATTCGGCACGGATGTCGGCCAGGCGAAGGCATCCGTGGTCATCTTCTCAGGCTTCGTCACGCCCGAGCGAGTTGGGAGTTATGGCGACCTGTTTCGACAGAAGATCCTCGAGGGGGTAAAAATTCGATGCGTGACGCGCCCACCCCAGCACAATGGCTCGATCCCAACCGAGCGCGGTAAGGAGGCCTTGGATGCGCTCGAAGGTATCGGCGTCGTCGTCGACTGCCGCCGGGACATACATCAGAAAATCGCAATCGTTGACGGTCGGGTTGTGTGGTTCGGATCTCTCAATCCCCTCTCTCACACTGCAAGAACGGACGAGATCATGATGCGTGTAGTCGCGCCAGGATTCGCGTCCGAGCTCGCTCGACAGGTAGCGATCAGCGCGGTCAAACATCACACCAGCGAGGAAAGTACATTAGCCCAGGCCGAAAACCCGCGATGTGGCAAGTGTGGCGGCAGAACCTACTACTTTTGGAGCAACCGCCGTCAACGGCCGTTCTTCGCCTGTGAATCAGGCTGCGACTGGGTGCGCGAGGCGGCCGGGGCGGCTATGGGGCGACAACCGCAGCAACCGACTGATTATCTTCCGGATGACGGTCCATCCTGTCCGAAATGTGGCCAACCG
>JBOHWL010000034.1:0-5486 GCA_050736615.1 Binataceae bacterium (SeqCode)
CGTTTCGGGGGTATAAAAGCCGGTCAAGGGCGGCAGCGGCACCGCGACATCGTCGATTACCTCGACCACCTCCATCTTCTCGAGGTCCACAAAGGTGACCAGTCCCTCGACCGGACGACCGTAACCGACATCGGCGTCGCTGCCGCGGATCCACGTAAGGCCTTGAGCCAGGCGCCGGCCGGGAAAACGTTCATCACCGTAAGCGCCAGCCGACCAGGGGTCCACAATGGCCTTGTCGAATTCGGTGATGCCGCGGCGCGCGAGTGCGGCGCGCCAGCGCGGATCGGCCTTCACCGCATTTTCGCACATCATAAACTCTTCGATGATGATGCCCGGTTGAACCCCGCGGCGCTCTTCACACGAGAGCAGGGTTTCGTCGCGCAGGCTGACGATCGCTTCGAGCACGCGGCGCGCGCCGAGGTCGAGCACGATCACAAAAGCGCGGTGCTCCAGCGTCTGACCGGCGCTGCCATTTTCGAATTCGTCCTTGGCCGGTTCATGTAAATTAACCGAAACAAACCGCATATTGCCGCTGGCGGGGCCATGGGTGCGAAATACGCGGACAGCGGTAATGATTTCCGTGGCGCTTAACGGATCCAGCGGATGGCGCCGGACGACATCCTTCGTGGACTCGTGGGTTTCCATGGTCGATCCTCCGCTGTCACTTGCTCCCGCAACCGCCTATGGTTTGCGAGACTAAGCCGCATTGCCTTGATGGAAGATAGGCGGAGTTTAGATCATGCGCCGCAATGCGCGCAAACTTGAACGGCAATCGCAAAGGGCGAAGAGCGCCGACTCATCAGCCGCCGGGAGCATTTGCTCATGAACGGCGCGGCGCCCGTCGAAAGCGCCGGCGCGTCTCTGCGTGGCGGTAGCTTAAGTTTTGCCGAAACGATTGGCCAATCGATCGCCAATATCGCGCCCACGCTCACGCCCGCACTCAACATCTCGGTGGTGGTGGCTTTGGCGGGGCCGGGCGCGTGGCTTTCCTATCTAATTGCAACAGTCGGACTGATCTTCGTAGCCGCAAATATCAGCGTACTGGCGCGACGCCACGCGTTCGCCGGATCATATTTTGTCTATATTGGCCGCACCTTGGGACCAGCGGCGGGGATGCTCGCGGGATGGAGTATGATTGCAGCCTACCTCTTCACCGCGATCGCGGTGTCAATCTGCGCGCACATTTTCCTCTCCGATATGCTGATTGCGCTTGGCCTCGCGGCGCTGATCCCCTCGTACGGCCTTTTTGAGATCGCGTTCCTGCTTCTGGTTTGGGCCTTTGCCTATCGCGATATCCGGCTCAGTTCGCGCGTGGGTCTGGTGTTGGAAGCGTCGTCCCTGACGATCATCGTGCTCATCGCCGCTATCGTGGTCAGCAAACATGGTAGCGTGATTGATTCCGCTCAACTCGGGCTGAAGCATTTGCCGATCGGTGGCGTAATGTCCGCGCTGACCTTCGCGGTCTTCAGTTTCGTCGGCTTCGAGAGCGCCGCGACTTTGGCCAGAGAGGCGCGCAACCCGATGCGCACGATTCCGCGCGCGGTCACGTTGAGCGCGGCATTCGGCGGACTATTCTTCGTCCTAATCGCTTACGCCATGATGTTAGGCGTAAATGATCATGCCGGCCTTATCGGCGGCAGTGCTTCACCATTCGCCGCGGTCACGCGTCGCGCCGGCGTCACGTGGGCGGCCGCGATCGTATATTTCTCCGCCACTATCAGCGGCTTCGCCTGCGGACTGGCCTCGATTAACGCACTGGCGCGGATGCTGTTCTCGATGGGGCGCTACCATTTTGTGCATCGTGCGATGGGTACGGTGCATCAGCGCCATCAAACGCCCGCTTTCGCCGTGACGATCGCTTGCTTGCTGACGCTGATTGTCGTGCTCATGTTTTCGCATACGCCGCCGCTCGATGCGTTCGGCTACACGGCGGCCTTCGGGACCTTCGGTTTTCTCTTCGTATATTTGTTGAGCTGCGTGGCCGCACCGGTGGAACTCGCGCGGGCAGGCAAGCTATCGGCCGGTGGACTGGTCACTGGCGTGCTGGGAACCGGCCTGATGGCATTCGTGATTGTCGGAAGCCTGGTGCCGGTGCCCGCGTATCCGTACGCGATACTCCCGTACTTGTTCCTCGCTTACCTGGTGCTGGGCGGCGCCTGGTACGCAATCGTCTCGGTGCGGACGCCCGATGCGGTGACGCGGATCGAACTCGATCTCGAAGGCTGACATCGATCGATTTCGAACATCGTCTGAATGCGGTCACGCGGCGTTCTGAATCTCGCCTCTGTCGTTCCGACGCCGCGGACAGCAAACGCCCTTTATAAAAATCGGAATCTCGAAGTCCTGGCTGACGAAACCATCAACCACAGAACCGACGCACGGCAGCTCGCAGTCAAACTTAGGATAAAGCAGGACGAGCCCGCGCGGCCGGCCGTTTTCAAGCCCGGCGTGGAGCTGACCAAGAACACCTTTGTGTCGTGAGTAGGCGGCGATCTGGTAAATGTCGGTGCGCTCCACGTCATTTATTGCTTTTGCGAATATCTTGTACTTGGCATCCAAAATGATTCCATCTTCACAGTTCAAAAAATCTGGTCGCACTTTATAGCCAGTCCCGAGATTATTATCCGCGTATCCCACCCACAGCCCAGGATGCTGTTTGCGCAACACGACTTCCGCATAACGTTCGAAGAGTTCAGAAGTGCAGAGTGCAAAAGGCGGTATGGGCGTTCGCTCGGAGTGCCGGTTGAGATTCTCGGGATCTATTCCCAAATGCTGGAGTACCGCCCGTGCAAGGCGAAGCGGCTCCCGGTAGTGACGAAAGGCGCCGGTATGCCGAGCGGCTCGGAAATCGAGCGGATGAATTCGCGTGATGCCGACGCGCTCAAGCGCGGAGCGACAGCTTCGTATCCATCCGGCCGGCCCGGTTTGCCGTCCTTCCGGCCGCTGCCGCAAATATGCCGCACTGACCTCCAGCGCGGCGCGCAGAATGCGGTTTTCGAGGCAGTCGTCGGAGAACCATGGTCATTGCCGTAGGACGGTGGCTTGAAGTTTATCCTTGACAACAGCTCGCGAAATTGATCGTCAACTGGTTCCCCTTCTGTAAGATAGATAGTTTTATCCATACGCGGTCTCAGAGTTTTGTGAAGAAATTGGTTTACTTGTCATGCTGAGCGAAGTGAGCAGCGCGAACGGAGTCGCACTAGCGAAGTGGAGCGGAGCGAGCAAACGAGTCTGCGAGGTGCGCTCAAAAAAGATCTCGGACAGCTTCGCGTAAGCGAAGCCGGTACCGGTTTCCTTGGTCCGTGAAGCACTCCGCACAAGACCGGGATTTCTCGCTCCGGCAGCCTTTATTCGAACGCAGCTCGCAGACTCGCTTGCTCGCTGCGCCTTCGGCTGCGCTGATGCGCTCGAAATGACAAAAAGTTCACACGCTCTTAGCGACGTACTGGTTCTTCAACTGCTCGATGCGAGCGTCGGCGTTGCCGACCAAAACTCCATCGGCAAGATATTCGCGCAGCAGCGGCAAAACCTGGTGCACGAATTTCATCCGCAGCTCATTTTCGTTTTTTGCCAGAAAGTAGGTGTGGCCAACCTGAACATCCTCGGGCCGATAGTCTGAAGATAAAGTGTTACTCTCTGGCTTAAAAAGCTGCCCTACATCGTTGAACATTTTGACGGCCGAATCTTTTGCGGGGCTGTCGAACTTCTGGATCACGGTAGCATCCGGGCGGCATTCGACAAAAGCGAAACGGCGGCGCACCGCGTAATCCAGGTGCCCGATGGAACGGTCGGCGGTGTTCATCGTACCGATGATGAAAAGATTCTTCGGTACGGTCAGCGTACCTTGCCCGTCAACTGCATAAGGAGTGCGCACCGGCTCACCACGATACTCCAATGCATAGAGTAATTCTCCGAGTACCGCGGCCAGGTTCGCCCGGTTGATCTCGTCGATCATCAGCGCGTACTTCTGATTGCTATCCTTTGCTGCGGCGGCGGCGCACATTTGCGCAAAGATCCGGTTTACCGCCTGGTACTCGACATTCTTATCCCGAACCGTGCTTTGAATGCCGCGCACGAAATCCTCGTAATTATAGGAGGGATGGAACTGAACGATATCCCAGCGCCCTTTTCCATCGGAAGAAAAGCGTGCTTTCCCAAATCCTTCAGGATTACCATTGATACCGAGCAAGTGAGCGGCTAATTGTTTCGCCTCATAGGTTTTCCCGGTGCCCGGAGGCCCATGAAAGATGATTTGCGGCAGCACATCGAAAATTCCCGCTAATTTTTTCATCCTTAATTTGTCGGTTTTGTACCGCTCCCATACCGAAATGACTGTCGCCTCATCTTTAATGAGGCGAGCATTACCCCGAACGCCCCGGTGTGGGACAGTGAGGCTCTTGTCGGCGCTTACCTCGCTCCAGTCGACCCAATCGACAGGGTACAGGCACTGCGCGTACTCAAATTCTCCAGCCGGGCCGTGATCATACCTATACCTAGTTTCCTCTGACAACTTACAAATGCCTTTGACCGTCGTGCCTTCGATTCCAATGACCAAGTCGCCGGGTCTCATCTCGCTCAGCAGGTTTGAGAAAATATGAGGCGGAGGCGGGTCATAATTTCGCAAAGCACGGGATCGTCGCTGGAGTTCCGCCTCGATTTGCTCAGAAGATTTGCCGATAAGGTCTGATAAATCGCCGAGCGCTGACCAGCCTTGCGCGACCACGTTGCGCTGCTTCAATTCCTCGTAAGTCGCGTTTTCGTTGTTCTTGTCGATCGCGCACCACCAGACGTTTGGCATTTTCTCCCTCCCCGTTTCGAGACAGGCGCTAATCCCACACTCGATCAATTCGGGTCACGGTCTGAGCTTCCGCGTGCAAAGCAAAGTTCCAACTTGCCCCTTGGCGAAGTTCGGTGGGGTTTCCCGCGATGTTGTTCGATTCTCGAGCGTATCTCATCGCGATATTCCTTTCCGCCGAAAATCACATTGATGAGATTAGTGACCTGGCATCGCGGACACAGCACGAGGATATGCCCTCCATCCTCCGGATTGTTTCCGTTTATGCAATTGCAGGCCATCTTGAGTTCACACCATTCGCAATAGACCGGATGCAGGCCAACGTTGGTCAAACGCAGCTCCTCCCGTTGCGGATAATTAGTTAGTGATAGCGCGCGATGTCTAGTCATTGTACATCACCGCTACGCCAACCGCTGTCTGGCCGGAGGCCGCAAGTCAGATTTCTTCACTAATGACCTTCGCGCATCAGCTCAAAAATGGCATCACGCCGGGCGTTTGTCTGGCAACTCCGATCGTGAACCTGGTCTTGCGGCGGATGGCGCGCGGCGTAATAATTCGTGGTTCCGGTGGACGCATAGCTCAGCCCGGTTAGAGCGCTTGCCTCACATGCAAGAGGTCCCTGGTTCGAGTCCAGGTGCGTCCACCAGCCATTACTCTTGTCCACACAATGGTTTTTTTGGTTCTGCAAGAG
>JBOHWL010000035.1:0-6204 GCA_050736615.1 Binataceae bacterium (SeqCode)
GTCGAACCCGCCTGCATGCACTTTCATTGGTTCATCCAAAACTCATCCGCGGCTCGGAGAGAGATTACATCGTTCTCAATGGCGGATAAGAGGTAGTCGGCGACCGTCACGAGAATGCGCTCGGCAGACTGAAACGTCGCTTCGATCTTCAGGTTTTCAGACCGTTCGAAATGTGGGATCGGGAAGGAGCCGAAATGAACCGCGAGCGGTCACCGTATCAAGGCCGTCCGGTTTGCTTGGTGTGAAGCACCCAAGAGGATGGGGGAGGAGTCCTATGAGAGCTAGCCGTTATGTAGCCGCCGCACTCATCGCGGTATTCGTCTCATACGTTGGTGCGTCCGTCGCCGCCGCGCAGTCGAGCTATCCACCGCCGCAGCCAATGCAGCAATGGCTGAGCGATACCCAACACCAGGGAACGATAGCGCCAGGCACTACGATCACCATGGCCAACTGGCAGAAATACAAGCAGTTCATGCCCTATGGGATGCAGGTGCTGTTCGGGGGGCAGTATTTCTGGAAAGTACCTGCGGACGTGTCGATGACGGTTGGTCCCACGGTGGTGCTGCCCTTGCCCAAAGGCTACGTTGAGGCGAGTGAGAAATACGGTTCGCAGACGTCGGTCGGAACGACCGCGAGCGGCCATCATTTTGTCAAGGGCTATGTTGCCGGCGAACCCTTTCCTAATCCCCAGAACCCCGACAAAGGCTACAAGCTGCTCGCCGACGTATGGTTTTCTTATGTCCCGAGTCTGTATGCGCAACAGTTCGACGATCCGGGCGTGAGTTGCACGCAGGACCGCTTCGGCAGTATCGCGTGCACGCGGCTGGTGTGGATCTATCGCCAGGAGGGCTTCAACACCGATCCTGGAGTGCCGATGAATCTGCCGCAAGCGAGCGACGTGTGGTTCACCGAATGGTTCATGGTGACCGAGCCTGAGCAGTCGAAATACACGACCAATCTCACGATCTTCCACAAGAATCCCGAAAAACCGGAAGACGATTATGTATTCGTGCCCGCATTGCGCCGTTCGTTGCGCCTCGCCGTGACCGCGCGCTGCGCACCAGCGGCCGGCAGCGACCTCGTGCTCGACGACTATAAGACCACCGGCTTCAACGGCGGTCTCGCGCTCTTTCGCGCCAACTATCTGGGCCATCGCCGACTGCTTGCGATGGTGGACGATTACACCAATAGAACCGGTATTTTCCCCCAGGATTGGGACATGCCGCTGGGCTGGCCGAAGCCGTCATGGGGCAAATGGCAGTTGCGCGACTATGACATCATTGATGTGCGCCGAATTCCGTCAGAGAGCGCTGGGTATTGTTACGGCAGCCGCATAATGTACGTGGACTCACACTTTCATTACGGTAGCTGGCTCGATATTTACGACGCCTCACTTAAGCTGTGGAAAATCCAGTGGTGGGGCGCTCGCGCCGCGACCATCACGGGTCTCGGCCATGTCACCACCAATTCCGCCACGGTTGGCGTGTGGGACATGCAGAACGATCACGCCACTTATCTCTCGACGATGGATGAACGTGGCATCGGGCCAAAGTTCAATTCGGACGCGCCGCCCCAGTATCATGACTATAATCGCTACTGCACGCCGGGCGGCCTGATGCAGATCATGCGTTAGGATGTGCATATCAACGCGCCCGCTCCGGGAACGGACTTGGTCTGCCTCTCGCGATTATGCGTAAGCGCGGATGCTTTGCGGCCACTCCCGCCGTCATGATGGGCGGGAAGTGGCCGCCTGCGCGTAATATGAAATAATCGCTCCGCTCTTGCGCTGCTTGGGTGTAAACTCCGATTTCTCGCTCGCGGACTCCGCTCGGTCTACGAAAAATTCACAAACACATGCGCGTGACGATGGGTCTTGCGAGCGCTTGAGCTTGGCCTGAGGCGGCGGAGTCGGCTACCCTCGCAGCGTCGGCGGTCAATCGTTCGCACCGGGGAGAGGAACAGGATGAATAACGCGGAAATCGTCGCACTGGCGCATCAGAATCTCGCCAACACCTATGGTTGCGTGCCGCTCGCCTTCGAGCGTGGCGAGGGCGCTTACCTTTACGATGCGGACGGCAATCGTTATCTCGACTTTTTCTGCGGGCTGGCGGTGACCAGCCTCGGCCATGCCCATCCGCGCATCGTGCGCGCGATCCGGGAACAGGCGGAAAAACTCACCCATGTCTCGAACGTGTTTCATACCGAATCGATGGCACGGCTGGCGGCGCGTTTGTGCCACGCATATGGTGACGGGCGGGTATTTTTTGGTAATTCGGGGGCGGAAGCCAACGAGGCGGCGATCAAGCTGGCACGCCGCTGGGGTCATGGTCACGGCGGCCGTTTCGAAATAATCGCGACGCTCGGGTCGTTCCATGGCCGCACCCTCGGCACGCTCAGCGCCACCGGCCAGGAGAAATATCATCAGGGTTTTTTGCCGCTGCTGCCCGGTTTCAAACTGGTGCCCTACGACGACGTCGCGGCGCTCGAACGCGCCATCACGCCGCAAACCGTCGCTATCATGCTCGAGCCGATCCAGGGCGAAGGCGGCGTGGTGGTGCCGCGCGCCGATTATCTCGCCCGCGTGCGCGAGTTGTGCGACCGCCGCGGCCTGCTCCTGATCCTGGATGAAGTGCAGACCGGGATCGGCCGCACGGGCAAGCTGTTCGCTTATCAGCACGCCGGGATCAAACCCGACATCCTGACGTTGGCCAAGGCGCTGGGCGGCGGTATTCCGATTGGCGCGATGGTTGCGCGCAGTGAAATCGCGGCGGTGTTGACGCCCGGCACTCACGGTTCGACTTTCGGCGGCAATCCGGTCGCATGCGCGTCGGCGCTGGCGATGTTCGACGCGTTCGACCACGACCGCGTGATCGAAAACGCGGCGGAGGTGGGCGGTTATCTAATCAAGCGTTTGGGCGAAATCGCCCGGAACCGCGACAACATCCGCGAAGTGCGCGGCCAGGCCATGATCATCGGCGTGGTCCTCAACCACGAAGCCAAAGGGGTGGTCGAGGCTTGCCTCAAAGAGCGCTTGCTGGTGAATGGCACGGCGGAGAATGTGTTGCGACTGTTGCCGCCGCTCACGTTGACGCATGAACAAGCCGACGCCGGCCTGGCGATTATCGAACGCGCGCTGAACGACGGGCGGTAGTGTGTAGTAAACAAAGAGGCGGCCGTTAGCCGGCTAATCGTGGCGTCCGCGGCGTAGTCGGTACGCGAAAGCGGACAGCCGTTGGCCGAAAAGAGCGCTCAGCGCGCGGCGCGGTGAGTCAATCGCAACAGACGGAGCGGATTTCGCGTTGAGCTTCGCACCGCGACGGACTATTACCTCTATAAATGAGTTCTCGCGGGATTTTACGAGCAAAAGCCAACGCCGGGTCAACATTAGCCGCATCCGCTGGGCAACGGCTTCAAACACTGCGTTAGATGGCTCTCTCCGATAAACGCTGGCAGGCCATAACCAAATCCAGCTTCGAATGGGAGCGCAATGCGCTCAACTTCATCCGCGAGCGGCTGCCGGACGAGGATCCTTACGCGGCTTGGTCGAACTTCGATTTTCTTGCCGACGATGGCCGCATTTACGAAGTCGATCTTCTCATACTGGTTCCGCGCGGCCTCTTCCTGATCGAGGTCAAGAGCACACCCGGCACGCTTGAAGGCGACGCTTATACCTGGACCTGGACCACCCCGGAGAAACGCCGTCAGACCATTGAAAACCCGCTCTTGCTGGCGAACCGAAAAGCCAAGACGCTCGCGTCACTACTGCGTCGGCAAAAGGTTTCGGCGAAATCTTCCGTCCCCTTCATCGCTGCCATCGCATACTGCTCGGCCAACGGCCTCAAAATAGACCTCAAGGACAACGCCGCGCTTAACGTTTACGTCTCCGAACCCGGAACGTCCGGGATCATCGACTTTCTAAAAGGCTCGCCCACGAGCGCGCAGGCCCGCATCAATAACGAAACCGCCAAGGCCGTCGTCCAGGCGATGAGAGCCGCGGGCGTGCGGCAGTCTAGGCAGGCTCGGAGAGTCGGGCAATACGTTTTAGAGAAGCAACTCGGTGACGGGCCCGGCTATCAGGATTGGCTCGCACCGCATCCGACGCTGGACAAGGTACAGCGGCGAATCCACCTATACCCGATTCGGCCCACCGCCTCTCACGACGCGCGTCTTCATCTCATGCGGGCCGCCAAGCGGGAATTCGAAGTCTTGCGAGGCGTCGTTCATCCGGGGATTTTAGCCCCTATCGAACTGGTTGAAAGCGAGTTGGGACCCGCTCTCATCTTCGATTATGACCCCGGCGCCATTCGGCTCGACCATTACCTTGAACAACGTCGCGACAGGCTCAGCGTCGATACGCGGATGCACCTCATGCGCGCAATCGCCGACGCGGTCCGTTACGCTCACGGCAAGAAAATCGTCCATCGGGCGCTCAGTCCCGCATCCATCCTGGTGACGAACCCCGATTCAGCCGCGCCCAGTATCCGAATCTTCGATTGGCAAGCGGGATACCGGGGGGCATTTCAAGGCGGCGGCGATTTTGACGTTTCACCGACGAGCCACCTCGACGAAATGGTTGAGGGTCCAGCGACCGCCTACATCGCTCCTGAAGTGTTAGCGATGCCCGAGGCGACCGGAGAGACCGCCGACGTCTTCTCGCTCGGCGCCATCGCGTATCAACTTTTTTCCGGCCAGCGTCCGGCCGAGAACCATCTCGACCTCGCGCGGAAGTTGCGCGACTCTCGCGGCCTTTCGATTTCAGCCGTCGTCGACGGCGCGAGCGAAGAGCTCGAACATATGATCAATTTCGCGACCGAACCGAACGTGAGCCAGCGTTTCGGCTCGGTCGATGAATTCCTTGAAGATCTCGACGAATTCGAGAACAAGCTCACCCAGCCCGAATCCGGCGCCGAAAAAGATCCCAGCGAGATTCGCCCCGGTGACATTTTGCCCGGCGGCTTCGTTGTGCAGCGGCGCCTCGGTGGAGGCGCGTCGGCGCTCGCTTTTCTCGTTGAACACGACGGCCGTGAATCCGTGCTGAAGATCGCGCGCACGCCCGAGGACAGCGACCTGCTGCGCGACGAGGCTGACGCGCTGGCCAAGCTGCGCGACGAACACTTTCCCGAATTACGCGGCACGCCCAAATTCGGCGCCCGCCTCGGCATCCTTATGTCGAACGCCGGAGATACCACGCTCGCCCAGCGTCTGCGCGCTGATGGCAAGCTTCAGATCGACATGCTTGAAAGACTGGGCGAGGACCTGCTCGAAGCACTCGATTATCTGGACCGCAACGGCATCGCCCATCGCGACATCAAGCCCGGCAACATCGGCATTGGGCAAGACAAAGATAAGCGCCTCCGCCTGATGCTGTTCGATTTTTCACTCTCGCGTGCGCCGGCGGAAAAGATTCACGCCGGCACGCGGCCGTATCTCGAACCTTTTCTCTCCGAGCGGAAACCGCCCCGCTGGGATCCTCACGCGGAGCGCTATGCCGCCGCCGTGACGCTTTACGAAATGGCGACTGGTTCGCTTCCACGATGGGGCGACGGACAGAGCGCTCCGGCGCTGATCGACGGCGAAGTCACGCTGGACACGGAATTGTTCGATCCGCATATCCGCGAGCGTCTGGCGGATTTCTTCAACCGCGCGCACCGCCGCAATCCGGCCGAGCGTTTCGATAACGCGGAGCAGATGCTCAAGGCGTGGCGTGCGGTGTTTGCGGACCTCGATCGCAGCACCTCGAGCACCGACAGCGGCGATGCCGATGAAGGTGCTCTCGATGCGCGTATGGAGGCGGCTCTTCCCGAAGTCACGCGCGAGTCCACTCTTACAAGCCTGCCCTTCACCTTGCGGGCGCAAAGCGTATTGCAGCGCCTCAACCTTACACGCGTGCGTGAGCTCCTGGAGATGCGGGTCTTCCGGATTTATCGGCTTCCCGGCGTCGGCAACCGCACGCGGCGCGAGATCGGACGCGCCTGGGAAAAACTCTATCGGCATTTCGCCGAAGGGGGCCTGTTCATAGCACCGCCGGTCGAGAAGGACCATGAGCCCGGGGTGCGTTCGGTCGATCAGATCGCACGCGAGGTCGTGCCGGCCCGTGGCGATGTGGCCCCCGAGGTCGTCGCCGAAATCCTTGGTACCGCTCACGCCCAACCGGGAGTCGTGGACTGGCCGAGCGAGCGCGACATCGCCAAGCGCCGACGTCTC
>JBOHWL010000036.1:0-4254 GCA_050736615.1 Binataceae bacterium (SeqCode)
ACGGCGCTCGCCGCTCGCCTCCATGCGCGCCAGCGCATCCGCCGCCGCACGCCGCCGATAGGCGGCATGCAGCGGATGCGACCGACCGCCGCATTCCGGGATCACCGCGTCGTAACCATCGAGCATCGCGCATAGCGCGCGTGCCAACGCCCCGTCGAGCAGCGGCAGATCGCATGAGGCGGCGAATACGGTCTCATTGCGAGCCGTCCTCATACCGTTCCGCAGCGCGCCCACCGGACCGCCAAAGGCAAGTTCGTCACGTACCAACGCCACATGCGTCCCGCGCGCGCGGACACGGTCGATGGCGCCGTCGATGGCAAAGTTCTTCTCATGCGGCGGCGCGGCCACCACCAAAATTTCGCTGAAAGACGCGCCGAGCTCATCCATGACGTGGTCGAAAATTGTTCGTCCGGCGAATTTCAGCGCGGCCTTGGGCTGTCCCATCCGCAAGCTTCGCCCGCCGACCAAAACTATCGCTGTCCGGGATTCTTCACGCGGCTCGCATGAGGTCGGGTTCATGAAGATGAATGGGCCTCTCCCGATAGTTGGATAATCGGGAGAGGTGAGGTGATGCTAGGCCAGTTTCGCGTAGACCGATTTGATCTGCGTATACAGTTCGATTGAATGTTTACCTAGTTCACGGCCGAAGCCGGATTGCTTGTAGCCGCCAAACGGGGAAATCGGGTCGAGCACGCTGTAGCAGTTGATCCAGACCGTGCCAGCCTTGAGCCTGCGCGCAATCGTGTGAGCCCGTCCGATATCGCGCGTCCATACCGCCGCCGCCAGCCCGTAGGTGGTGTCGTTGCCCTGGAATACCGCGTCGTTTTCGTCCTTGAAGGGGATTGCGGCCGCGACCGGCCCGAAGATTTCCTCGCGCGCGATCTTCATGTCGTTGTTGACATCGCAAAAGACCGTCGGTTGGACGAAATAGCCTTTGGACTGCGGGCCCCGTTCGCCGCCAGTCTTGACCTTGGCGCCTTCCTTTTTGCCCGTTTCGAGATAACCGAGCACGCGCTCATGCTGTTCTTTTGAGACTAGCGGACCCATTTTGGTGTTAGCGTCCATTGGATCGCCCAGCGTGAGCCCCTTGGCCATCTGTGAAAGTTGTTCGGTGAATTTGTCGTAAACGCTGTTCTGAATGAAAATGCGGGAACCGGCGCAACATACCTGACCCTGCGTCATGAAAATCCCCATCATCGAGCCAAACACCGCCTGGTCCATGTCGGCGTCCGGGAAAATGATATTGGGTGACTTGCCGCCGAGTTCCAGTGAGACGTGCTTCAGATTGCCAGCGGAGAGCCTCAGAATTTCCTTGCCGACCTCAGTCGAACCGGTAAACGCCACCTTGTCGATATCCGGATGGGTCGCGATCGCGCCGCCGGCGGTGGGGCCGAAGCCCGTGACGATATTGACCACGCCCTCGGGCAGGCCGGCTTCGAGAATCAGTTCGCCCAGCCGCAGCGCGGTCAGCGGCGTCTGCTCGGCGGGTTTCAAAATGACCGTGTTGCCGCATGCGAGCGCCGGCGCAATCTTCCACGACGCCATCAGCAGTGGAAAATTCCACGGAATGATTTGACCGCACACGCCCACCGGCTCACGCAAGGTGTAATTGAACATAGTGGGCTCGGAGGGATTGGTCTCGCCGTAAATCTTGGTGGCGAAGCCGGCGTAATAGCGGAAGGTCTCGGCTGCGAACGGGATATCGACGTTCTTCGATTCCCACAACGCCTTGCCGTTGTCGAGGGTTTCGAGTTCGGCCAGCTCTTCACCGTTCTTTTCGATCAGCTCGGCGATTTTCAACAACGCGCGGGTGCGGTCATGCGGCCGCATGCGGCCCCATTTGCCCTCCTCATAGGCTTTGCGCGCACCTCTGACCGCCTCGTCGATATCGGCCTTGTCGCCTTCCGCGACCAGCGCCAGCACCTCTTCATTGGCGGGGTTGAGCGTCTCGAAGGTCTTGCCCGACTTGGCCGGCACCCATTTGCCGTTGATGAGAAGTTTTTTGGGCGAGCTTCTGAGGAACTCCAGCACCGAACTGGTTTTGACTCCGGAAGCCGCTTTTTCCACGGATAGGGCAGCGCCCATGATAGCACCTCCTTTTGAACGGCCGGTCCCGCGCATGCCCGATCGGCAACGCCAATGGCTTACGGGCGAGGGAACCAACTTATTCCGGATCGTAGTCCCGATCGCCCATCGGCGCAAAATGACGCCATCGCGGCAAGCTGTCGGGCTTAACGATCTCCACTGGAGATTGAGCCGTCGATGGTGTTAACTGAGCCAGGTGGAGGTGGCTGTGGTGGGCTTTGCCCTAGCGTCGGATTGGCCCGATCCCCCATGCGGACCGCCGCTTAAGTGGGCTGGGGGTAAGCGGTGGCAAACGAGCCACCTGCTTCCGCTTTGGCAACGATTCCCCAAACGCCGCCTGGTCGAGCCGTTCTGCGGTGGCCTGGCGATGGTAATGGGCTTGCGCCCGGCCTTCGCGTTACTCAACGATGTCAACGCCCATCTAATAAATTTCTACGGATGGCTGAAAGAGGGGCTGACGGTCGGTCTCGGGATGAGCAACGACGCGACGACCTTTTACTGTCACCGCGCGCGCTTCAATTATCTGCTGTCGAGCGGGCTTGAGCGAACCGACGAGGCGGCGACGCTCTTCTACTATCTTAATCGCACCGGATACAACGGTCTTTGCCGGTTCAATCGCCGCGGCGAATTCAACGTTCCGTTTGGCCGTTATGCGCGAATCAACTACCGGCGCGATTTCAGCGTCTACCGGGCCGCCTTCTCCGGGTGGGAGTTCACCTTCGGAGACTTTGAGCAGATCCGCCTGCAACCTGATGATTTCGTTTATGCCGACCCGCCCTACGATGTCGAGTTTACGCATTATACGAAGGAGGGCTTCACCTGGGGTGATCAGGTACGCGCGGCGCAATGGCTTGCGGGTCATCCTGGGCCCGTGGTTCTCTCCAATCAGGCGACCGAACGCATTATTGAACTTTATCTCGGACTCGGGTTTGAGCTGCGGTTTTTGACGGCGCCGCGCAAAATTAGCTGCACCGGTGACCGCAGCCCGGTGCGCGAAGTGCTCGCGCTGAGAAATATCCAGTCGTGAGCCGCAACCACTTCGTATCCGCACCGCGATGCGCGGCGGCCATTTTTGATTGCGGGCGGGCTGGCTACTCTGTGCCACCATCGTGACGGTCAAGAGCACACCTCTGATTACTCAATATCTGAGCGTCAAGCAGCGCGTACCCGACGCGATTCTGTTTTTCCGTCTCGGCGACTTTTACGAAATGTTCTTCGAGGATGCGGAGGTGGGCGCACGCGTGCTCGATATCCAGTTGACCTCGCGCTCCAAAGACGGCGTGCCGTTATGCGGCGTGCCTTACCATGCGGCCGAGCCGTATATCGCGCGCCTGCTCAAGGCCGGCCTCAAGGTGGCCATTTGTGAGCAGGGAACCACGGACGCGGCGGCCGGTTCGAGCCATAAAGGCGCCGCATTCCAACTCAGCGCCCCGAATGCCCGCGCTGGCCGCGGGCTGATGCCGCGCCAGATCGTCCGCGTGATCACGCCCGGGACCGTGAGCGAGGAGATGGTGTTGAGCGCGGACGAGAAGAGTTTTTTGCTCGCGCTCGCCTCTGACCATGATGGCTTCGCGCTGGCCGCGCTGGACGTCTCAACCGGCGAATTCATTGCCACGCGCCTTACCAGCATTGCCGGAGTTCGTGAGGAAATTGCGCGGCTGGGTCCACGAGAAATTTTGACGCCGAGCCAATCCGATCGCATCGCCGAGGTTCTGTTCGGACTCAACTACCCTCTGACAGTCCTCGACGACGGCCGCTTTGAACCGTCCGCGGCCAAAGAACTGCTGCGACGGCGTTTCGATTCCTCGGCCGAGATGGATGACGCGCTCGCGGCCGCCGCAGCCGCGGCCCTGGGCTACGTCGAGGACAACTTCGGCCGCGAACTCGCCCATTTGCGCCCACCGCGCCTTTATCGCGCCGCCGAGTACATGCTAGTCGATGAAACCAGTCGCGCCCACCTGGAATTGATTACTTCCAGTGACGGCACGCGCGCCGGGTCGTTGGCGGCGATTCTTGATGAGACGTTGACCCCGGTTGGCGCCCGCACCTTGGCCAACTGGACCGTTTACCCGCTGCTCGAACTGGACGAGATCCGTGCGCGCCATGACGCGGTCGAGGAGCTGTTCGATCTGGATTTGGGCGGCGCCACCACCGACGCACTAAAACAAA
>JBOHWL010000037.1:0-19086 GCA_050736615.1 Binataceae bacterium (SeqCode)
TCAATGCGGTTTGTGCCGATTCTCCCATCTCAGCCGTTCGTCATCCAACCAAGCTTCAAGGAGACCGACTTCAGCGCGCGCTCAGGATCGTGGCGAACCGCATCGATAATCCGCTCGCTCTGCTGCGAAGATAGCGTATTAGTTTTTCTGTAGATTAACTCCGCTCGGCTCATCAAGAACTTGACCTGCAGTTCGCTTTTGAATTGCCTGCCCACGGCGGCGAATCGTTCCTCGCTTTCGAATAAGAGTCCCTTGCCAACCGCCTGGATCACCCGGCACGATCGAGGTCCACAACAACATTCCTGGGAGCTTTACGTAGGTTGCGGCCCGCGCTTCGCTGAAAACTGGCGTTATATCCGCGCCGCGCGAAAAATACCAAGACAAACCATCTGGAACTTTGCTATTAGAACTGCCGCCAAGAGGTGTGAAAAACAGGTTGAACCCGGTATGGGCCATGGCGCCCCTTCTGCCCACGCAGATAGTCTGCCCAAGTTTCACTAGCGCGATTCACCGCGTCAGAGTGGTGAGGATACTTTCGTAGGGCTTCCCCACCTGATGTCGCAACACAGCGCCACGCCAACGAGACTGCAAAATACAAAAGCCATTCTTCGTATGGAAAACGCGAACGCCCGTTGTGGAAAGGCAGAAATAGCAGCTCCGCAAACTTTTTCTCGGCAGCGGAAAAGCGCTGCTCGCATTCGCCACAAAGCAGAGGAAACGTTGGCATATCCTGCATACGTCGATTTGGAACCTCAAACCCACGAAGATAGCCTGTAGCAGATGTTACTTTAATCCACTTTATGACGAACGCTGAAATAATATGGCTTTTAAGCAATCTGGCTCTGGAACAGCACAGACGGCACGCTGGCAACGTGTGGCTTTGCGCTACCATCGTTTCAGTCAAAGGGATTTGCTCACAGTCTGATCCGTTCTATTTCGTCGAGTGTCAATCGCTCTTTGGTGCGATCGTGGAGCTTGGTGGTGCGCGGTGATTCGTGCGCGGCCATGGCTTGGGCGTGCTCGAGCGTGCCGCCGTTCTCCAGATACGCGGTGATGCCGGTGGCGCGGAAGGTATGGCAGCCGATCGGCGCCTTGATGCCGGCGGCGTGGGCACACCGTCGGATCATGCGCCAGGCGTCGGCCTGCGTCATCGGCTGATCGGCCAGGTCATTGGCTTTCCAGCCCTTGGCGGTGCGGAACAAAAACCCCTTGCGCTGCTCGCCGAGACCGGCCGCGCCTATAGGCGTGGAGCGTTTCAGCGAGCGCGTGATGGCAGGGCATGAGCGTGCTCGGCGCTGAGACCGCGCGCTATCAAGAGCTGGCCCGCTTCCCGTTCCAATAAGCGCGCAACGATCCGGCGCCCACTTGAAGGGGCCGGCTCACTCCATTTTGAAGTTGCGGGTGCGCAGCATGCGTTTGACCGTGCATTGCATCACCTCCTCGCCGCGCTGATTAAGCACGGTGTGGCGGAAAGTCACGATGCCGCGGTCGCCCTTGCTGGTCGCGCGCGTCTCGGTGACCTCGACCCGCACGCGCATGGTGTCGCCGGCGAATAGCGGCCGTTTGAAAGTCATGCCGTCGACGGAAACCAGCGCGAGGCCGACTCCATGAATACAGCCGGTGAGAATGATGAGCCCTTCGGTAAAGGCGAAGATGAGTGCGCCGGGCGCGAAACGCCGCGGATACAGCGAGCCCTTCGCGACATATTCCGCATTAATGAAGAGTTCTTCGAAAAAGCCACCGAGCGCGACAAATTGAGAGATTTCCGCCTCGCCGACGGTGCGCCCGAGCGTTTCGATGACATCGCCCACTTGCCATTCGCCGAAATATCGCGGTTCCAATCCAATTCTCCTCTCACGCGTTAATCCCACATCAAGCCGCCGTCGACGTTGAACGACTGCCCGGTGATATTGTCGGACTCGGCCGAAGCAAGGAAGGCCGCCATATTGGCGATATCGTCCGGCGCATTCGAACGTCCCAATGGAATGGTCGCGTCGATACGCCGCTCCACTTCCTCCCGATTGAGGCCGCGGCGCGCCACGTTTTCATTCATCAATTCTTCGAACATATGCGTGCGCGTGACACCCGGACAGATCGCGTTGACGTTGATGTTGTAACGTGCGAGTTGGGCGGCGGCCACGCGCGTCATCGCGATCACCGCGCCCTTGGAGCCGGCGTAGGCGATGTTTGAGGTGGCGCGGTAGCCTTTGCCCGCAATTGAGGCAATGTTGATGATTTTTCCGGAACGCAGCTTTGCCATCTCTTTGGCCACGCGCTGCATACAGAAAAACAGCCCGCGCGCGTTCACCGCGTGCATCCAGTCCCAGTCGGCTTCGGTCACATCAAAGATGCCGAGACTTTTCGTCACACCCGCGTTGTTGACCAGGATGTCGATGCGCCCGAAGGTCCGCACGGTTTGCGCGACGAGTTCGTCAATTTCCGCGACCTTGCCAACGTTCGTATTGGCCACCATCCCGCGGCGGTTGATATCAGCGAAGGTTTGATTCGCGCTGGCGCTGTCGACTTCCGCGACGACCACCTGCGCGCCTTCATGTGCAAATCGCAGCGCCATCGCGCGGCCCATCCCGCGTCCGGCGCCGGTTACCACGGCTATTTTATTTTCGAGTTTCATGACTGAGCCCTCGCCTGAATGCACCGGCGCGCGTGATTTATCGAGCAACTGGAGTTTGCGCCCTAATGCGCTTCTAGCGCACTGGGTTCGCGGGGCACAAGGTCACGCCGCGATAGTGTGGGATCGCGCGCGGACGTGTAAATTGCAGGGCGTGACCTGGCCGCCTTTACTATCTTCAACAATCACTGGACGGGTACCGACGGCGTCATGATTTGGATGATTCGCTAAAACCGCCATCGGAGGCAACACTCGCCAGCGTGGTGATCGTCGGCGCGGCGGGTGAACGACTGACCTACGCGATTCCGCCGGCTTTGGTGGGGCGCGTCCAGAGCGGTCATCGCGTGCTCGTGCCACTGCGATCGCGCAAACTCACCGGAATCGTCGTTGCGACCGGCGATCACCTCGACAGCGGCGGCGTCGTTCCCCGGCCGATAATCCAACTGCTCGAGGCGCGTCCACTGTTCGATCACGCCCATCTGGAGCTGATCAATTTTCTCGCCAACTATTACATGGTTCCGATCGGCGAGGCTTACCGCAACGTGATCCCGGCGGCCGCCCGGGTCGAATCGCGGCGCATGTTCAAGCCGGGCGCATCGCCCGGTCCGCTCGCGCAAGCGGCGATGAGCTCGTCGGAGCGCGCGATCCTTGAAGCGCTGGCCAAGCGTCCGATGACCGCGCGGCAACTGCACGTGATCGGCGAGCGTCGCGAGGTCGAACTGGCGCTGAAGCGACTCGAAATCGACGGCTTTATCGAACGGTACGACGCCACCCGCGGACGCCATCGCGGTCCGCCGCCGCTCGTCCAGTGGACCCGGAATGAGAGCGGTTTGAAGCTGCGCGGGACCAACCAACAAGCGATTGCGCGTTTGCTCGATCAGCACGGCACCATCGCATTGGACCAAATCGCGGCGGCAATCCCCGCCGCGCGCGCGGCGGTGCGCGCGATGACCCGGCGCGGTCTGGTGCGGATGATCGATCCCGGCCAGATGGAATCTCACGAGACGATCGTGTCGGCCGATCGCGAACTCCAGCGCGGGGAGGAGACGGTGCTGGAACAAGGCCCAGAGCTCACGTGGGAACAGGCGGCGGCGGTTGAAGCCGCGACCTCCGCGATACACGCCCGCCATTTCCAGCCGTTTCTACTCTGGGGCGTTACCGCCAGCGGGAAGACCGAGGTCTATTTGAGGCTCGCCGCGCAAGCGTTGGCCGCCGGCCGCCAGGTGCTGGTGCTGGTACCTGAAATCGCGCTGGCGGACCAGGTGGTGCGGGCTTTCCGGCGGCGCTTCGGCGCACTGGTCGGGATCGCGCACAGCGGCCAGAACGTGACTGAGCGATGGGCGAGCTGGATGGCGGCGCTCGACGGCCGCGCGCGCATCATGATTGGCCCGCGTTCGGTGGTGTTCGCGCCGCTCCACGACCCCGGGCTGATCGTCGTCGATGAGGAGCACGACGGCGCCTACAAGCAGGAGGACGGGATTCGCTACAACGCGCGCGATCTGGCGGTCGCGCTGGGCCGCTTCAGTGAAGCGCCGGTGGTGCTGGGATCAGCCACGCCGTCGGCGGAATCGTATGTCAATGCGCGGCGCGGGCGTTACCGCATGTTGCGGTTGGCACGGCGCGTGGCTGGGCGGGAATTCGCCGAGGTCAGCGTGATCGATTTGCGCGAACGAAAACCAACTGCGGAAAACTCGCGCAGCGCCGCCGCGTCTGAGATGGAAACTCCCATCGAATCAGATGGCGGCGATCCAATCACCGACGTGCCACTTTCGGAAGAGCTGACCAATGCGCTTAGGCAAAATCTGGCCGAGGGCGGACAAAGCGTGGTCTTCCTCAACCGGCGCGGCTACCACAATTTTCTCCAATGTCATTTATGCGGCAACGTCATTGCTTGTCCCAATTGCAGTGTCAGCCAGACCTTCCATCTGCGCGATCGCTCGCTGCGATGCCATTATTGCGGCTTCAATCGCGCCGCCCCGGACAAATGTCCCGAATGCGGCGGCCATGGTCTCGAGGGGCAGGGCTTTGGCACCGAACGGCTGGTGCACGCGCTCGAACGCATCCTTCCGGCGGCGCGGATCGAGCGGGTCGATAGTGATACCAGCGGACGGCATGGCGCGCGCAGCGCGATTTTCGATGCGCTCGGGCGTGGTGAAATCGACGTGCTGGCGGGCACCCAGATGATCACCAAGGGCTTCGATTTTCCCGGCGTGACTCTGGTCGGCGTGGTGCTTGCGGATAGCGGCCTCAATTTGCCGGATTTCCGTTCGGCGGAACGGACCTTTCAGGTCCTGACGCAGGTCTCGGGGCGGGCCGGACGTGGTGCCAAGCCTGGACGCGTGCTGATTCAGACCTACGCACCGCATCATTACAGCATCCGCGCGGCGCGTGACCAGGACTATGGGCGGTTTATCCGGCGCGAACTCGAACTGCGGCGCGCATTGATGTATCCACCCTTCGGGCGGATGGCGTTGGTACGTTGCGAGGGCTCGGATGCGGCCGCGGTGAGCGACCTCGCACGCGCGGCGGCATCCGCCCTCACGCGCTTTGCCCATCCCGACACAATGCGGGTGCTGGGCCCGGCGCCAGCGCCAATCGAACGAATCAAGCAGCGCTTCCGGTGGCAGGTGATGCTCAAAGCCGCGAAGCTGAATGACATGCGCAACGCACTGGTCGCGATGCGCAAGGCGGTGGCCGCCCTGGCCGAGCGCAGGGAAGTCCGCGTGAGTATCGATTTCGATCCGGTCAACATGCTCTAAGCGTGACCCGGATTGGGCACCGGCGTTTCCAGCCGGCGGTTTTGGTGGGGCGGTTGTCTCGTGTTTCGCGCTTGGCCACAATACCCGCTACCGTGATCCCGGTAGCCATGCTGAGTTTCAAGCCTTCGCTCATCCCGTAGTCGCAGTTCGCGGATTTAAATCGCAGCAGTTCAAATATGGCCGCGCATACGTTGGCCGTCGCCGGCCCGCACGAAGAACCATCTTCATACAAATGGCTGATCGCCGCCGCTGTCATTCTGGGCGCGGCGCTCGAAGTGCTCGACACGTCAATTGTCAACGTGGCCTTGCCCTATATGCAAGGCAGTTTCGCTGCCAGCACCGATGAAATCACCTGGGTGCTGACCAGCTACTTGGTCTCCAACGGCATCATGATCCCGATGACCGGGTTCATCTCGGTGCGATTCGGGCGCAAACGTTACTTTATCTTTTCCGTGATGGTGTTCGTGGCCTCGTCAGCTTTGTGCGGGATCGCGCAGACATTGACGCAAATGGTGGTGTTTCGCCTGCTGCAAGGTGCGGCGGGGGCGGCGATGATTCCCTCGTCGCAGGCAATCCTGATGGAGACCTTCCCGCCCAACGAGCAAGCTTTGGCGATGGCGACGTGGGGTCTCGGGCTGATGGTCGCGCCGATTCTCGGCCCCACCTTGGGCGGATGGATCACGACCAATTGGACCTGGCGCTGGAATTTCTACATCAATGTGCCGGTCGGCACGATGGCGGCCTTAATGGTCTATTGGTTCGTCCATGACCCCGCTTATCTGAAAAAACAGCGGGCCACCGGCGGACGGATCGATTGGCTCGCGATCATCTTGCTGACCAGCGGCCTCGGTCTGCTGCAAATCGTGCTCGATCGTGGTCAGCGCTCCGACTGGTTCGCCGCCGGATGGGTGCGCTATTTCATGCTGCTGTCGGCCGGCTCCTTCATCGTGCTGGTTTTGCATGAGCTGCGCTTTCCCGAACCGATCCTGCGGTTGCGGTTGTTTAAAATTCCCGACTTCACCGCCTCGGTGATCATGATCACGGTGATGATGTCGGCGCTGTATGCCGTTAACCTGATGAACCCGCTATTCCTCCAAGAGCTGATGGGCTATGACGCCTGGCAGGCCGGCCTGGCGGTGGCTTCACGCGGACTTGGCGTGATCGTTACGATGCTGCTGGTGGGGCAATTATCGCGAGCCGGGTACGATACGCGGCCATTGATACCGGTAGGCTGCGTGGTCGCGGCATACGCGGCCTGGGAGATGTCGCATTGGGACTTGACGGTCAGCTTCACCGCGATGCAATGGCCGATAATCCTGTTCGGCGCCGGTGGTGGTTTGATTTTTCCGCTGCTCAGCGCCTCCGCCTTTACCGGCGTGCCGCGCGAGCGGATGGGATACGCGTCGAGCCTCTACAACATGCTGCGGAATACGGGGGCCGCGATCGGCGTGTCGCTGGTCAGCAATATGCTGACCGAGCGCGGTCAGGTGCATCAGACCCATCTCGCGCAGCATTTTTCCGTATTCCAAGCGTGGAATATGAGCCAACGTGGCGCCCATATGCCGGGAGCGCCAACATTCAATTTCATGCACGAGCTGGCGACGGGTCAGAAACAGGGGCTCGGCATGCTCTACAATACGATTCAAACTCAGGCGAGCCTGCTTTCCTTCAACGATGTTTATCGCTTATTCGCGATCGCGGTGTTGGTGATTGCACCGCTGTTCGTAATGTTTCGAAAGCCGCCCGGCAAGAGCGACATCCCCGCCCATTGAACCAGTCGTGCTGGCCTGAGCGGCTTGCCCTGACGCTTTTAATCGCGTGCCAGTTCGATCAGGGCGCGGGCGCATTCCACCGGTTTGGTGAACATCACCTCGTGGCTAGACTTGATTGAGCGCGTGGTCGCGTTTTTTAAGTGGCGCGAAAATCCTGGATGCCACACCCGCGGATCATCGAACACGAGGTCGTTCTCACATACGAGATAGCTGCTCGGGATATCCAATTCATAAAACCGGTTCATGCGGACCGGCTCCAACAACGGAGCGGTGGGTTCGGGCGTCAAGGCGGAATAGACGAAATCCTGCAGATCCCGCGTGCCATCCTGGATGAAGGCGGCGCGAAAGCGTTCCGCAGTTAAAATGAGGTCCGGATTGCCTTCGGCCAATCCGTGCGTCGCTTCGGCATGAGCGGCCATCAGCGGCGCGAGTTCTTCGGCCGTGGCCACGCCATCCTCGATGATTAACGCGGAGACGAAGACGACGCGCTTGATCCGTTTCGGGATGCGCGCGGCGACACCCGGAATCGTGATTCCCGCCAGGCTGTGACCCGCCAGCACGACGTTATCGAGCCCGTGCTGTTCGATGAAGCTGACGACGCTTTCGATATACGCGTCACGCGTTACATGCGCGGGTGCGCAGCGATTTATTCCATGACCGGGCAAGTCGACCGCCAAGGCCCGATAGCCGTTACGTTCGAGTTCGCCGATGACCGCCGTCCAGCACCAGGCGCCATGCCACGAGCCGTGAACCAGCACGAAATTTTCGGCGAAATCCTGAGCCATGATTGCCTCCGCGGAATAGGCTACGCCCGAGGTTTAGCGCCCGCGGACACGCGCTGTAAAGTCCCCGCCCCGTCAGTTGACGACGCCGCCCGGATCGAGCCGGTCACGCAGATAATCGCCGAGGAAATTGAACGACATCACGGCCAGGAAGATGAAAACGCCCGGGATAAGAATCCAGGGATAGCGCGCGAGGCTTTGCGGGTCCTGCGCGGCGGCGAGCAGGTTGCCCCAACTGGAGGCCGGCTCCTGAATGCCCAGACCCAGCAGCGAGAGCGCGCTCTCGCCCAGGATGTAGCCGGGAATCGACAAGGTGGCGGCCACGATCGCGTAACCCATCACGGAGGGAATCACGTGACGCAACAGCATCCGTCGGCGCGACGCACCCAGCGCGCGCGCGGCCTCGACATAGGGCACCGAACGGATCGAGGCCGACATGCCCCGGATCACCCGTGCGAATCCGGCCCATCCGATGAAGCTCATGATTGCGACGATCAGAAAAAAGGTCACGACCGTGCTGACTCCGGATGGGATGATTGCCGCCAACGCCAACAGGAAATAAAACGCCGGCAGTGACATCTCGATCTCGGTCCAGCGCATGATCAGGTTGTCGACGGCGCCGCCGGCATAACCGGAAAAGGCGCCCACTCCGATGCCGAGCGAAAAGCTGATCAGAACCCCGATCAAACCCACGTTCATGCTGACGCGGGCGCCGTACACGATGCGCGAGAAAAGGTCACGCCCAAGACCATCACTGCCCATCATGAACCATGGTGTGGCGGGTGACGCGCTGGTCAGCAGATGGCCGCGATGAAAAAACCGCACGTAGATGACATGGCTGCGCTCTTCGACATAGCTGCGCGCGACCGGGTTCGTCATCTTCATCGGATAAGTATAGAAAAAGCCGTGCGCCCATTCCGATGGCGGAGTCAGATGAAGCGCCATCGGTGGGCAATCAGGCAAATTGCGGTACTGATAAGTCGGATCGTAAGAGGCGACGAAAGGCGAGGCCACCACCAGGAAATAGAACAGCAGCAGGCATAGCGCCGACAATCGCGCCGCCCAGGTCGCCGCGCGCCATTCCGTCGCCACCGCGCGATAGGATCGCACCAGGCGTGATTCGCGCCGTCGCGCTTGCGGGAGCGCGGCGGTGTCATAGACCCGAATCGGGGCGGGCGCGCTCATTGCGATCCCAGCGACGAGAAATCAACGCGCGGATCCACCGCGACCAGCGCCACATCCGCAAGCAGATTGCCCGCCAGCAGCAACACCGTGCCCATCAGCACCGAGCCCATCACCAGATAGATGTCGAGCGAGCGCACCGCGTCGAGCAGCAACAAGCCCAATCCCTGCAGATTCATGACCGCTTCAACCAACGCCGCGCCGCCGAGCAGGTCGCCCAGCGCGTATCCCGCCATGGTGACGAACGGATTGAGCGCGTTGCGCAGCACATGCTTGTAGATCACGATGCGTTCAGGCAGGCCCTTGGCGCGCGCGGTCCGCACGAATTCCGCATTCTTTACTTCGAGAATCTGCGAGCGCATCAGCCGCATCAGCGAGGCCATGCTGGCGGTGCCCAACACGATTACGGGCAAGATCAGATGATTGATGCGATCCGCGATCTTGCCCATCAGGCTGAGGCTGGCGTAATCGACCGAATACGTGCCGCCGACAGGAAACCATCCGGTACTCAACGCCAGATACATGAGCAGAAAGGCCAGAAAAAAATTCGGCACCGACATCCCGAAGAAGGCCATGAAGGACAGCACGCGATCCCAGATCGAATTGCGATTCACGGCGACGATGATGCCGATGGGAATCGCCACGATCCACGCCAGGATCATGCTGGCGGCCGACAGAATAATCGTGTTCACGGCGCGCGCGCCGATGAGCCCGGTGACGCTCACGCGATAGGTGAGTGAAATTCCCAGATTCAGATGCAGAACCTGCCACAGCCAATGGAAATAGCGCAGCAGGAATGGCTGATTGAGCCCGAACTCCGCCTCCATGTGCTGGATCACTTGTGGCGAGATCTGCGGGTTGAGTTTCAGGTTCGAGAGGAAATTGCCGGGCGCCAGCGACATCACCGCGAACGACAGGAAGGTGATGCCGATGATCAGCGGGATCATGTTGAGCATTCGGCGGATGAGGAAACGTGCCATCGTAAATGAGCTTGACGCCCGGCGCGGCGGCCTTATTCAGCGGAATTCGATGTACTCGGGCTGATAGAGGCCCCAGACCGTGGGTTCGTAGTTTTCCAGGCTTTGCTTGTAGGCGACGTAGCGAATCTGGCGGACAGTCTCGATGATCGGCAACTGGTCATGGAGGATTTGTTGAATTTTCCAGTAATAGGGCGCGCGCTGTTGGGGCGACATCACCATCGTGCCTTGTTCGAGCAAATGATCGATTTCAGCTTCCCACGGCGTCGCCGGCCGCTTCTCGCTCGGATTCCACAAGTGCAGAGTTCCGGAGGAACGCAGAAAATCGGCGCCATTGTTGGGCTCGATCGTGCCGGTAAAGCCAATCAGCACGCAATCCCAATCAAACGTCGTATCGAGCTTCTCGACCAACGTGGTGAATTCCAAGGGTCGATAATTCACCTGAATGCCGACGTTGGCCAGGTCCTGCTTGAAAATCGCGCACATTTCATTCCGCACCGACTGGCCGGTGTTGGTGGTGAGATTGAAAATCAGCGGATGACCCTGGGGATCGCCGCGCACCCCCGGGCGCAACATCTTGTATCCGGCTTCATCCAGAATGCGCTGGGCGAGCGCCGGATCGTAGGTATAATCCTTGAGATTCGGATTGTGAAAGATCTTGTTGGCGGGCGAGACGTCGGAGACGGCGGGCTTGCCGAGGCCGAAGAAACACAAGTTGATCATCGCGCGCTTATCGACCAGATGCGCCATTGCGCGCATGAAGTTGATATCGGTGAACCATCGGTAACGCGGGTCGGTGACGCCACGGTGGATGTAATGGCGCGGGTTGCGATTGAAGGCGAAGAACAGCGAACCGGTGTCGATGCCGACTTTGGCCAGTTTGATCTTCAGCGCCGCCGCTTTCTCCCGCAAAGTCGCAACTTCCTCAGGCCGCGGATCGTAAACATCCAGTTGTCCGGCCAAAAAGCGCATGTATTGAGCGTTCTGGTCCTGCACGATCAACAGCCGGCGGCCATGCAGGCGCGGCAGTTCGCCGCCACGCGCGCCCGTCATCCAGTAATCGGGATTACGCTTGAACGCGATCATCTGGCTCGGCACGTAGCCGGTCATGAGATAAGGCCCGAGCCCTACGAGCTTCGCGGGCGGGGTATTGATCGCCCACATTTGGTTGAAGTTGCCGGCCTTGAGAGTGGGTTCGAGAATATGCGCCGGAATGATCGGAAAGCCAATCGCGTAAAGCAGCGGAGCGAACGGTCGTGGCAGATTCATCACCACGGTGTAATCATCAGGCGTCGTCACTTGAATCGGTTTGCCGTCGACCATCAAACCCGGTTGCTCGATATTGGGCACACGCGGGTCATAAATCACCCGCATCGAGAACACCACGTCGTGCGCCGTGAAGGGCGCGCCGTCGGACCATTTCACGTGACGGCGTAAATGAAACGTGATCCGCTTGCCGCCCGCGCTGATCTCCCAGCTTTGCGCGAGCGCCGGCTCAGGCAGGGTGGTACGCGGGTTAATCCGCACCAGGCCATCGAACAGATTATCGATGGCCGCACCCGAAGCCGCATCGGTCACCAGCACCGGGTTGAACGTGCGGGGATCGCTGGTGGTTGAATCATAGAGGATCTGCGCCTGCGCATGATTATGCGCGGGGCGCTCAACACGGCATCCGTTCGCCATCACGGCCGCCATTGCCAGCGCCGCAATCGCGATGATGCGCCAGCGGCGCATGGAACCTAACTCCCGCGCGCATCGGCGCCGCTCATGCCCAGATTTATCTGTCTGGTCGAGGGGCCGGGCGAGAGTACGAAAGCCGAGTCGGGAATCCGCCCGTCGACAATCGGGCGCTTGTAATGAAAGGTGATGTTGACGGCGCTGGCTGGAAATTCAGCGGTTACGGTGTAAGGGAAATCGACCGCGCCAATGTTTTTATAATTGCTGTAATGTACTTCGTAAGCGGTTTGGCCATCATGGGTCCGTTCGCGCACCAGCACTAAATGCCGGTCAAGAAAGCCCAGCTCGTCGGTCACGCCAAGTGGCCGATTATAGGTGAGGATGGTGATTTTGCTTTTCTTGTCGGTACGGATGGACGCCGGTGGAAAGGACAACATTCCGGTATCGGGTGACAGCGCCATCAACAGGCGCACTGCCTCCTGCGGCGCCATCGGGATGCGGGTGAAGCGCTCCAGAGTCGCGGCGTTGGCTGGTCCACGGGTCAACGTGTTGCGCGACGGATCGAAAATCGCAATCTGTCCCGCGTCGGCGGCAACCACCAGCGCCACTCCGAGCGGTGACATCGCTTCAACGCGAATACTGGCCGGCCGCCGCACGGTGAGTTGTTCACGCGCCTTCAGATGCCGGCCGGCGTTGCTGTAATCCATGATGGCGGCGGTCTGCAGCGATTCAAGATCGCGGTCGCGATCGTGGAGGCTGCCCGAGAGCTCAACCTCGCGCGCTTCATTGACGTTGATGATTGGCTGGGTGGCGCAAGCCGCCAGCGTCCATGCTCCCGCCACGAGCGCGAGCAGAGCGAGCCGTGGCGCCAGTCGACGAGCGGACTTAATGCAAGGCGTGCTGTTCGCCACTGGTCAGCGCCGCAATTTTGTTCTTGAGGCGCGCGACCTGGGCCGGCTCCTGGGCCTTTTTGAGCGCGTCCTGATACTCATGGCGGGCGTCACGGGCCTGCCCGGTTTTCATGTAGGCGTCGCCCAGATGCTCGGTGATGGTTGGGTCATCACCCGTCAGGTTGACCGCGCGCTCCAATTGATCAACGGCCTTTCGATATTCGCCCTTTTGATAATAGACCCAGCCGAGGCTATCGACGTAAAAGCCGTCAGCCGGCTCGATTTTGAGCGCGCGCTTAATCAGCTTTTCAGCTTCGTCGAGGTTATGGCCGGTCTCGGCATAGGTGTAACCCAAATAATTGAGCGCGGGCGCGTTACTGGGATTAAGCTCGATGGCCTTGCGCATCTCGTCGACGCCAAGCTGCTTTTGGTGATCCTCGTCATAGAGCGCACCGAGCGTAAAATGGTATTTGTCGTTCTTGGGATCGAGGGTCACCATCTTTTTGGCCAACGTGATGGCGTCGGGATAATTCTTTTGTTCCTGATAGACGCCGACCAGAAAGCCCATGATTTCGGCATCATTGGGGCGCTTTTTCAGTGCTTCGTTGAGATTTTCGATCGCCTTCGGATATTCGTTGCGCTTATCATAGATGTAGGCGAGTTGCAGGCGCGACTCGACGTAATGGTCGTTGCTTTGGGGGATTTTGCCGAACTCCTCGAGTGCCTTGTCGTTTTCGTTAAGTTCGGTGTAAACCGTGCCGAGATAATAATGGACGCGGTAATTGCCGGGCTGCGAGCCCAGCACAAGGTTAAATTCCGTCGCGGCGCGATCAAAGTCCCCGCGCTCGAAGAATAACAGGCCTATCTTGGTGCGTGTGTCGGCGGGGTCGGCCTCTCCGCGCACCTGGGTTTCGAGCGCGTTCAGCGCCTGGTTGAGGTTCTGGTCACCCGTGGACAACTCCGCCAGCCGCTTGCGCACGAGGTCGTTGTTGGGATTTAGCTGCAGAACTCTCTGGTAAAGTTCAGTCGCTTCCTTGGGCTTGCCTTCAAGTTCGCGCAGCACGGCGAGATCGACCAGCACCAGCTCGGAATTTGGATTGAGATCGAGCGCCTTTTTGTAATAGTCCTCGGCGGAGGGATAATTCTTCGCCGTTACCATCACGCGTCCGGCATAGTAGTAACCGAGAAATGAACTGGGGTCGAGCGTGATTAATTTATCGAAGGTCGCGTGAGCCTGCTTATACTGGCCTTGCTGTGCATACAGCGCGCCGAGAAACAGGTGGGCCTCCTGATTTTTCGGATCGAGTTGTATGACCTTTTGATACTGCCGTTCGGCGCCGTCATGGTCGCCCGTGGCGGTGGCTATCCCGGCCGCCAGCAAGCGCGCACGGAGATTGTCGGGCTTCAGCTTGATGGCGTCATCGGCTTGCTCAAGCGCCTCTTGCAAACGCCCATCGCGCACGTACAAGGTGGCCAGTTGCACGTGCAGGGTGGCGTTGTTCGGATCGTACTTGACCGCGTCTTCGAAACTCTCGAGCGCCTTCTTCGGACGGCCTTGCTCGGTGGCGAATTCAGCATCCAGAAACGCGCCCATAGCATGTGCGGAATTGGGGATATTAACCGCTGGCACGCCGCCGAACGGACGGCCGGTATCGTTGCTTACCGCTTCAATTGAGTTGGAATTTGATGAACGAACCTGAGCGCATCCGGCCAGCGCAACCATCACCGCCAGCGCCATCAGCGCCCATTGAGCAGAACATCTCATTTGGATCCGGGAACCTTGCGACTGAGCGCATCGTACAGCTAACATAGCGCCTTCTAACCGTCAACGCGGCCAATGATTTCAGCGCGCGACCTTTCGCCACAGCCTGAGCTGGCCTCGCGTCCGCCTAGTGTTGCGCCGCCGTGGCCAGCCGCGCAATCCCCGTGCCCTTGCGCGCGCTCACCTTCGCGCCTCGCGGCCTTTTCATAAAGTGAACCACGAGGGCGAAGCCGCATCTCCTCAAGTTGCCACCCAAAATACGGGTGTGAAGGAGGAGACCCCGGTTCAATCCGCGCGCCTGGGCGGTCGCGGGCGAAACCTGGGCCTGCTCTCACTGATTGCCGTGATGTACCTGGTTGTCAGTGGAGGCGCGTACGGTCTCGAAGACGCGGTGCGCATCGCGGGCCCCAATTTGACCTTGTTGCTATGCGCGCTGGTGCCGTTGTCGCTGAGTCTGCCCACCGCGCTGATGGCCGCCGAATTGACCGCCTTGATGCCGACCGAGGGCGGCTTTTACTTCTGGGTCAAGGAGGGGTTCGGCCCGTGGGCGGGTTTTATCGAAGCCTATCTCACCATTCTCTATACGGCCGTTGACATGGCGATTTATCCCCTGCTGTTCGCCTCGTATCTGTCGTTCGTCGTACCGATGGGCGCGACGGGACAGGTGATTGCGGGGATTGCTCTGATTTGGCTTTCAGGCTTGCTCAACATTATGGGAGTGCGGCCGGTCGGTCGCGCTTCCATCGTCTTGACGATAATTCTGTTGGCGCCCTTCGTCGGGTTTGTCATTGCCGGCCTGCCACGCCTGATTCATTTTGTGCCGCCGAGTCAGCCGATGATGACCAAAGACTTCCTCGGCGCGCTTGGCGGTGGTCTGACCGTGGTGATTTGGAATTTTGGTGGATGGGAGAACTTGAGCGTGGTGGCGGGCGAAATCGAACAGCCTCGTCGCAACTATCTGCGTGCCGTGCTGATTGCCGTGCCATTGGTGGCGCTGGGCTATTTGTTGCCGCTTGGGGTGGCGCTCTCGGGCGCGACCCATACCGGGGGATGGCGTCTCGGCTGGTTCGCTCACGAGGGCTACCGTATCGGCGGCGCGCCGCTCGGCCTCGCCTTGGGCGTCGGCGGCGCGGTGTGTGGCTTTGCGGTGTTCGAGGCGGCGATGCTGTGGGTGTCGCGAATGCCGTACGTTCTGGCAAGTGAAGGTTATCTGCCGCCCGTGCTGGCCGAGATCTGGCTGGGCGCAGCGACGCCGGTGAAATCAATCCTGCTGTGTTGCGCGGTATTCACGCTGCTGCTGCCGTTGGGATTCGTCGTCCTGGTCGTATTGGACGTGTTCTTTTACATGGGCGCGCTGACGCTCGAAATGGGCGCGTTGCTTCGCTTGCGCCGGCTGCGGCCGCATCGCGAGGGCCTCTTCATGATCGGCGGCGGCCGAATTGCACTCTATGCGATCGTTGCGGCGCCGCTCCTGACCTGGTTCGCCACCTTCGGGTTGGCGCTGTCCGCGGGTACGAGTAAACGCGATTTCATCCTCGCGATCGCGTTGGCGCTTTTGGCATGGCCGGCTTACCGATGGTGCCGATATCGCTACGGCGGCCCGTCACCCGTGGTGGCGGCCTCTTCGATTCCGTAGCGACGTTACCGGCTGTGGTTATGAATGTGCGGCTCGGCGGGGCGGATTGTAAACGTGATAGAATGCGAACGCCGCGATCACCAGCGCGTGGCTAATCTTGCCGGACGCAATCAGCTCCTTGATGCGGCTCATCGGCACCAGCACCACTTCGGTTTCCTCGCTGCCGGAGGAATCCGGAGTTGGCGGCGCGATGCGACGGGCCGCGCGGGCAAAGAACGAAAAACAAAAGTTCGGCTGGATTGCGGGATTGGGATGAACCTTGCCGAGCGGTGTGATTTCCTCGGAGTCGTAACCGGTTTCCTCGATCATCTCGCGCCGCGCCGCGAGCAACGGGCCGCGATCCTCCGGGTCCATCATGCCGCCCGGAATCTCAAGGGTGAAACCGCTGATGCCATGCCGATACTGCCGCACCATCACGACCTCCCGGCGCGGCGTCAAAGGAATGATGTTGACCCAGGCCGGCGTCTCGAGCACGAAAAAATCGTGTTCGCCGCGACGCGGATGGCCGCTGCGGCGACGATGCAGGTCGAAAATCGGCGTGTGGTAAACGCGCTCGGTCGCGAGTGCACGCCAGCGTCGCGCTCTCATCGTGATGCGGCTCTCCTATACCTGCGCGGATGGCAATCAACGCGTCATGCGGTGCGGAAGAGGCGGCGATATTCAATCGCGGGGCAGCGATCCATTACGACCGTCAGGCCGGCCCGCTGTGCCAGTTCCGCCGCTTCCTGATTGACCACGCCCAACTGGCCCCAAAGGACGCGCGCACCTTTTTTCACCGCCGCCGCGGCGATTTCCGGCAGATGTTCGGGACGGCGGAACACGTCGACGATTTCGACTGGCTGCGGAATCGATTGCAGATCGGGATAGCAGCGTTCGCCGAGGGCGTTTTGCAAAGCGTCCGGCTTGAGCTGTGGATTCACCGGAATGACGTGAAAACCCTTTTGCTTGAGCAGCAGCGCGATGCGCAAACTGTCACGCGCCGGATCATCGGAACATCCGACCACCGCAACCGTGGTTGGTTGCGACAGGATCGCGCGGATTTCGCCGTCGTCTGGATTGACGAAGTTCATGGTCAGCCCTTCTGATGATTAAGCAGACGCTCGGTGATCTGGGGGATCAACCGCATGATTTCTTCGCGACACGCGGCGAATACCGCGTCGCCTTTTTCGAACGGGTCTTCGATATCGCCACTCTCGCCCCCGAAGGCGCGCAGCGTGAAAACCTCGGCGGTGGCCGGCACGGTGAATTTTTCGGCCAAGTCCAGTGCCTGCCGCTCGGTCATGGCGATTATCAGGTCGGCGGCGGTGAGCAACTCGGGATGGCGCTTCAGGTCCACCGAGGTCGCCTCCTCGTCCAAATGGATGCCAACGTCGCGCAAGGTCAGGCGCGTGTCGAGTGAAACCAGCGCGCCATCGCGAGCGTAGGGCGCGATTCCCGCCGAGCGTACACGGATAACTTCGGCGGCGCCGCGTTCTTCCAACGCCCGCCGGATCAGGTGCTCAGCCATCACGCTGCGGGCGGTATTGGCCGCGCAAATTAAGAGTACGGAACGAAAGCGCGGCGCAAACGCCGCGCTTTCCATCTTCGGCACCGCTCACACCGCCCCGGACATGACCTCGGCCATGTTTTCCTTCTTGCTTGCACCCTTGCTCAATTCCGACTTGAGGCGGCTGCCGAGTTCGGCGGGATCCCAAATCTTGAGAGAGCCTGAGGGCGTGACTTTGCCTACGCTATGCCAGCCCTTCATCAGCCAGACCGTGCCCAAGCCCACGCGGAACACTTCGCCGTGTACGTCTTTGGCGTCGTCGCTGCCGAGCCAGGCCACCAGTGGGGCGACATGGGCGGGGCTGAATTTGTCGATTTCGCCCGTCTTGGGCTGTGGCATGGTCGCGGCGGTCTGCGGCGTCGCATCGATGGTGAGCCGGGTGCGCGCGACCGGCGCGATGGCGTTGGCGGTCACGCCGTAACGCGACATTTCGCGGTCCACGATGATGGCGAAGGCCGCCACCGAAGCTTTGGCGGTACCGTAATTGCCCTGGCCAGCGTTGCCGAGCAGGCCCGAATCCGAACTGGTGTTGATCAAGCGGCCGTTAAGCATGTTGCCGCTTTTGTGCTGTTCGCGCCAGTAAGCGCAGGCGTGCCGGGACATGTTGAAGGTGCCCTTGAGATGCACGTTGACGACCGCGTCGAAATCCTCTTCGCTCATATTGAAGATCATGCGGTCGCGCAGGATGCCCGCGTTGTTGACCACGATGTTGAGCTTGCCAAAATTATCGAGCGCGCATTCGACGATGCGCTTGGCGGCTTTGAAGTCGGTCACGCTTTCGAAATTGGCGACCGCTTCCCCGCCAGCCGCGCGAATTTCCTTGACCACGTCCTCGGCCGGCGAGCGCGACTGACCGGTGCCGTCAAAATGACCGCCGAGATCGTTGACCACGACCTTGGCGCCGTGCCTGGCCATCATCAGCGACTCTTCACGGCCGATCCCGCGGCCGGCGCCGGTCACAATAGCGACTTTGCCTTCTAATAAAGCCATCTTTGCTGGTTCCTCTCTCGTAACGGTTTGAGAATCACGCGAGCGCCCGCGGCCGATTCATGCCCGAATGACCGATGCCCTCCCTATGCTTTCTAGCACAGGCCGGGCGCCGGGGAATAATCGGCGAGCCTGATTTGCATAGGGAAAGGACGAGCTGACCGGGATCCTCTCCGCCGTTTTGGCCACAAGAGTTTCCCGAATTTCTTAGCTTCTGAACGGGCTGGACTTCCCGACGGCATCGGGCATTTTCCAGAAGTCCGCGCCTTCCCAGAAATAATTGACACCGTCGGAGAAGCAGTCTTTGTATCGTTGCCAATTCTGTTTAGCGATTACCTTGCCCGGGTTTGGGAGTGCATTCCCCCACAGCGGCGGTGGCGCTGCCAGCGTCGAGGCTGAGGGTGTGAGTGTCTCTTGAAGCGCCATCCGCCAGAAAATCTATCTGTCTATCTGAGTCCACGCGCCAGCCGTTCAAGGGCGCCAGGAT
>JBOHWL010000038.1:0-36958 GCA_050736615.1 Binataceae bacterium (SeqCode)
GCCGCGGAGAGAGCTCAGGGTCGCCGTAATTTTTCCTGCGCCATTCTCAAGAAAATATTGAAAAACATCGCGGGAGCATTTGGGAGCATTTGAATGAAGGTCAAGGCGGCTGTCGCATACAAGGCCGGCGCTCCGCTCGAGATTGAAACCGTCGATCTCGACGGACCCAGGCAGGGTGAGGTCCTGGTCGAAATCAAAGCGACCGGCGTATGCCATACCGACGTCTACACGCTTTCCGGCAAAGACCCGGAAGGCCTGTTTCCATCGATCCTCGGCCATGAGGGCGCCGGCGTGGTGGTCGAATGCGGCCCGGGGGTGACCAGTGTCAAGCCGGGCGATCACGTCATTCCGCTCTATATTCCGGAATGCCGGCAGTGTGCCGCCTGCCTCTCGGGACGTACCAACCTATGCACCGCGATTCGCGACACTCAGGGGCGCGGCCTGATGCCCGACGGCACCAGCCGCTTTTCACTCAACGGCCGCATGATTCACCATTACATGGGCACCTCGACCTTCGCGAATCTCACGGTGGTCCCGGAAATCGCGCTGGCCAAGGTGCGTGAAGATGCGCCCTTCGACAAAATCTGTTACGTCGGATGCGGTGTTACGACGGGGATTGGCGCGGTGCTCAACACCGCCAAGGTTCAAGCCGGCGATCGCGTGGTGGTATTCGGCCTTGGCGGCATCGGCCTCAACGTTGTGCAGGGTGCGCGGATGGCCGGGGCCGCAATCATCGTCGGCGTCGATCTTAATCCCGCGCGCCGGCCGATGGCCGAGAAATTTGGCATCACCCATTTCGTCAATCCATCCGAAGTCGGCGATCTCGTACCATATTTGGTCAATTTGACCGGCGGCGGCGCCGATTACAGCTTCGAATGTGTCGGTAATGTCAAGTTGATGCGCCAGGCGCTCGAATGCTGCCAGCGCGGATGGGGCACCTGCGTGATTATCGGGGTGGCCGGCGCCGGCGAGGAAATTTCAACGCGGCCGTTCCAGCTAATCACGGGGCGGGTCTGGAAAGGCACGGCTTTCGGCGGCGCGCGCGGACGCCGCGACGTCCCCAGGATCGTCGATTGGTACATGGATCACCGCATCAATATCGACGACCTGATCACGCATACGATGCCGCTGGAGCGGATCAACCAGGCCTTTGAGTTGATGCATCAGGGCAAATCCATCCGCAGCGTCGTAATCTACTGAGAGTGAAAATTCGTCATTCCGAGCCATCATCGGAGCCGCGGACTACGCGAGCGCCCCAGTGTAGTGAAGCTAAGCGAGCAACCTTGCTTGTCTTTGAAGGCAGCTCGCGGACTCGCCCGCTCGCTCCGCCTGCGGCTCCGTTGGTCGCCGCGAACTTCCACCTGGAGCATCTGACGTGATCAAACTTGCAACCCGGCCTTCCGCCTGTGCCCTCGCGATCATCCTGAGCATGGCGGTGGCATTCTCCGCCTGGGCGCAAAGCCCCACGGTGACGCCCACCGCAACACCTACGGCAACTGCGGCGGCGACGCCGACGCCAACCGCCACGCCCACCGCGACGGCGACGGCGACCGCCACGCCCACGCCGGCCGCCGCGACCTTGCTCCATGGCGTCGAACCGCCATTGACCCAGACACTGCCGTTCACGCTCTTCATGCGCCTGACGCTGCGCCCCTCGTCCCCGACAGTCGTCGCGTTTACCGGCAATAATCGAGGGCACGCCGCCTACGAATTGTTCGTCACCAACTATAACGCGCAGCCGATGCGCATCGTGGCGCTTGGCGTCGAAGGCAATGGAGGCAAGCCTTTCAAAGTGCAATGGAGCGGGGCGGGCCTGGCGGGCATGTTCAGCGCGATCGCCGGCAATTACGGCAAATCACAAGAGCCGCTATTGCAGCCGAGCGAAACCGGCGTCCTGTTCGTCTTCCTGAATTTTGACTCGGTTCAGGATGCGCCCGAGCACGTGGTCGACACGGTCACGGTGGAACGCGACAAGGCCAAGGAAACCCTCCAGCGCACGCCCAGCGCGCCGATAACGATCGAGAAGAATGCGGCGGTAATCATCGACGCGCCGATATCCGGCGATGATTGGCTGGCCGCCAATGGTCCTTCCAACAACTCCGCCCATCGCCGCGCCTTGATTCCGCTCGACGGCGCGCCGCATATCGGACAGCGCTTTGCGATCGATTGGGTCAAGTTCGGTCCGGACGGCAACACCTATAAAGGCGACCCGCATCACAACAGCAGTTATTATGCCTGGAACGCGCCGGTTAAAGCGGCCGCTGACGGACGCGTCGTCGCTGTCAAGGATGGCATCCCGGAGAATACGCCCGACCCCGCGGACCCGGCCCGACGCGCGGTCGCGATGAACCTGAAGACGATCGCTGGCAACAATGTCATTGAGGATATCGGCGGCGGTCACTACGCCTTGTATGCGCATCTGCGCCCCGGTTCCATCGCGGTCAAGACCGGCGACACCGTACATCGCGGCGAGGTCCTCGCGCACCTGGGCAATACCGGCAATTCGACCGAGCCGCATCTGCATTTCCAGGTATGCGACGCGCCCTCGTTTATCGCCAGCAACGGCGTACCCTTCGAGATCGACCATTTCGTCGCGCACCAGTTCCATATCGAGCAGAAGGACGATACGCCGGTGAACCTGGTGATCGAGGATTCGCGCGAGGTCAGCGATCAGAGCCCGATGGAAAATCAACTGGATGACTTCCCCAAGTAACGCGATTATCGCGTTAATCGCGTCCCTGCTCTGCGTCGTGGCTGGATGTTCACTGCTTCATCGCGAGCGGGTGACGCCGCAGCAACAATTTCTCGAGGCGCTCCAGCGCGGCGATGCGCCCGCGGCAAGCCAAATCTGGTTACATATGAGTCCCGCTGAGCGCGCCGATCTGTCCCACGGCGCGGGGCTTAAACCCGATGTCACATTGTTTGAACGCAGCTCGCGGACTCGCCTGGTCGCTTCGCCGCGCCACGCGGCTCCGCTAATGCCGCCGGCCGCCCGGTTAAAGGCAAAAGTACGGCAGAACAAAAAAGCGGATGGTGATGATGCCACTTTTCAGCAGGGCGACATCAATTCGCAAAGTTTCGAATGGCCTGGGCTCGATGCCGACTCTGACGGCCTACTCGCGTTGCCATCTTCACTCTCCGAGCCCGCACAACAGCGGCCCGACCAGCAATCGATCGCGCCGTGAACCGCCGGGCGAGCGCACCCCAATCGCATCGCCGCTTGAATCCGGGTGCGACTCCGTGTCGCTATCCTTTGGACGCCTAACACTGGGAGCAAAGTTATGGATTTCAGCTTCAATTCCGATCAGGAGATGTTGCGCAACACCTTGGCTGATTTCGCCCGCCGTGAATTGGCCCCCGCGTACGCGGCGCGCGACCGCGACGAGGACCTGCCACGTGAAATCGCCCGCAAGCTCGGCGAGCTTGGCCTGCTCGCGCCGATGGTCGAGCCGGAGTTTGGCGGCCAGGCTCTCGATTACGTTTCGCTCGGTATTGCCCATGAGGAGATTTCGCGCTGCGATATGAATGCCGGTTACGTGCTGCTCCTGAGCGCGCTGGTCGGGGCAATCGTCAGCGTGCGGGGCGATGAACATCAGAAGAGCACTTTTATTCCATCGATATGCAGTGGCGAAATCGTGCCGGCCCTCGGCGTCACCGAACCTGGCGGCGGTTCCGACGCGGCGCATGTCAAATTGCAGGCACGCCGCGACGGCGACAGTTACGTTCTCAACGGCGAGAAAACCTCCATTTCGCTCGGCTCGTGGGCTGACAGCGCGTTGGTGATGGCGCGCACGGGGGCACTCGACGAAGGTGCCCATGGAGTCAGCGCGTTCTATGTCGATCTGCACAGCGCCGGGGTTAGCCGTAATCGTTTCAAGGACCTCGGCACCCGCGCGATCGGCCGCGCGCAGCTCTTTTTCGATTCCGTGCGCGTACCCGTCGCCTCGCGCATCGGACCTGAAGGCGCGGGCTTCGTTCAGGTGATGCAGGGGTTTGATTTCAGCCGCTCGCTGATCGGTTTGATGTGCATCGGTACGGCGCAGCAAAGCCTGGATGAAACTTGCAAATACGTGACTGACCGCAACGCCTTCGGCGGTTCACTGGCACGTTTCGAAGGAGTCTCATTTCCGCTGGCGGAAGCGGCGGTCAAACTGCGCGCCGCCCGCCTGCTCTGCTACGAGGCGCTGTGGCTCAAAGATCAGGGCAAACCGCACGGATGGCTGGCGGCGGGTGCCAAATGGTGGGCGCCGGAGTTATGCGTGCAGGTGCTCCATCAATGCCTGCTGCTGCATGGCCATCTGGGCTTCAGCCTCGACCTGCCGCATCAACAACGCTTGCGCGACGTGATCGGGTTGGAAATCGGCGACGGCACCGCGCAAATCATGAAACTGCTGGTGGCGCGCGCCCTGCTCGGCAATGTCGCCCGCGGCTATTGAACCCCGGCCTTTGACTTGATGCTTGATCCTCGGGGTGTGCGCAGGCGATTCTCAGTGCGCGAAATCATATTGCTTTCATCGCTGGCCAATCGCGCGCGCATCGCCGGTTGTGATCGCGCAAGTCAGTGATGGCGGCTCGCAGCGCTTGATGCGTTCGTCATCATAGAAGCTGATCTGGTAAAAATCACTCAGTACGTCGCGAATGTCCGTTCCAGCTCGCATATAGTGGCGGCGTGGAACGTCTCGTCGTTGAAGCGCGGCGTGCGGAAAAATTCGCCTCGCGTGAAATCACCGCGCGCGCCATCATTCTAGGCGCGCTGCTCGCGCTGATTCTGGGCGCCGCCAACGCGTACCTCGGCCTTTATGCCGGCATGACCGTCTCGGCGAGTATCCCGGCCGCGGTAATTTCGATGGCGCTTTTGCGCCTGCTCGGACGCGCCACCATCCTTGAAAATAACGTCGTCCAGACCATCGCTTCGGCGGGTGAAGCGGTCGCCGCAGGCGCGATTTTCACCTTTCCCGCCCTGGTTATCCTAGGCCGTACCGGGCCGCTGCCCTACCTCGACGTAACCCTGCTGTGTCTGGCCGGCGGCACGATGGGCAGCTTGCTGGTCGTGTTTCTAAGGCGCGTCTACGTGGTGGAAGAGCGGCTGCCCTTCCCCGAAGGAATGGCCTGTGCCGAGGTGCTGCGGGCTGGCGAGGCGGGCGCGGCCAACGCCGCGCCGCTGGCATGGGGCGGTGTACTCGCCGCCGCGCTCAAGGCGGCCGAGGATATTCTCGGTCTGCTTCCGGGTGCGCTGTCAGGGGCGCGATGGATCGGTGGCGCCGCTTTTTCCGGCTCATTTGATATTTCCGCCGCACTGCTCGGCGTCGGCTATATCGTCGGACCCGCCATCGCAAGCCTGGTGTTTCTGGGGGGCGCGTTGGCCTGGCTGTGCGCGATTCCGCTCACCAGCCTCACGCATCCCGCGTCGCACGCGGTCGATGCCGCCACGGCCGCGATGCGCATCTGGAGCGGGCATACGCGTTATATGGGCGTCGGCGCGATGCTGGTGGGCGGTTTCGCCACCCTATGGCGTTTGCGCCTGCCAATCGGCCGCGGTTTGCGTGAGAGCGCCCGTGTGTTTCAGACGCGCCGGTCGGGGCCGTCGCTGGATCGCGAAGAGCTCGACCTGAGTCCGCGTATCGTACTGATCTCCATCGCGCTATGCGTCCCGGCGATTTTCGCCATCTGTTACCTGTTGAGCCAGAGTTTATGGCTCAGCCTCGCGTTGGCGGCGGCGCTCGCGATCATCGGCTTTTTCGCCACGGCGGTGGCCGGTTATCTAACCGGGATCGTCGGTTCTTCCAACAACCCGGTTTCGGGCGTGACAATTATCGTGCTGCTGGCGATTGCGCTGATGCTCAATTTCCTGGGCGTCTCCGTTGCAATCGGACCTTATTTGGCCATCATGGCGGGCGCGGTGGTATGCACGGCGGCGGCGATGGCGGGCGATTCGCTGCATGACCTGGCCACCGGCTTTCACGTCGGCGCCACCCCGCGCGCGCTGGAAATCGCGGTGCTGATTGGAGCGATAGTCGCGTCATTGCTGATGGCGCCGATTCTGAACCTGCTGATCAGCGCCTACGGCATCGCCGGTACGCCCACCGCCAAGGCCCAAGCGCTCGCCGCGCCGCAGGCGTTTTTGATGGCGCAGGTGGCACGAGGCGTGTTCATGGGCGGACTGCCGTGGGGCTCGATCGGCGCGGGCGGTGGCCTCGCGTTACTGTTGATCGGCGCCGATAGCTGGCTCGTGCGGCATCAGGCCAAATGGCGCACGCCGGTGATGCCGGTGGCGATCGGGCTTTATCTGCCGTTTGGTTTGAGCGTGACCATCCTGTTCGGATCGCTGGCGCGGCTGCTTTATCATGACGAGGTTGAGGGCGGCCGCGGCTTGCTCTTCGCGGCGGGCCTGGTCGCCGGCGAGGCGCTGATGGGCGTGGCGAGCGGCGCCCTGGTCACCTTCGGCGTCAAACTGCCGCTTTGGTAGAATTTCTCCGGCACACTCGAATTTACTTATGCGTTCGGAGTCGGCGGTGTGCGCGTGATGCGCGCGCATCCAGTAGCCGATGGAGTTGGCCGCACCACGATGCGCGCGCGGGGGCGCTCCCGTTTAACTGTCCGAAACGCTGTCATCGCGCCCCATCTCGCTAAGTGCGGCGCGCGCTTCGCCGAGCGCCTCGGCCTCGCTCGCGGCCACGCCCACGATACTTACATTTCGACGCGCGCCGATCAGGCGCCAGAACCACGCGCCGGGCCTCGCGTGGATCTGAATGCGCGGTTTCAGGAATTCTCCGCCACTCCACGAAGTCATTTTTCCGGTCTCCGAGAAATCCGTGTGAACTACTATTTAGTCGATCCCGGCGGCCGCGGATCGACATTTGGGACCAACCTCCCGCGCCGCGACACTCCCACAGTCCACCCTGTGGGACCGATGCGCGCGACGCCGCCGAGGCTTCGACGGGAGTCAACTGGCGGCTTCCCAAAAATCCCGCAGTAACACGCTCAATAGGCGCGGATGCTCCTCGGTAAAGAACAACTTTGCCCGTGGCACGCGGGTTATTTTGGTGAGTGAGCCCAGATTCGAGCGCAGCCATTCTAACGATGGCGCCTGGTCAAATAGCGAGTCGTCCTCGCCCCAGATGACCTGCGCGGGAATGCGCGATGTTTTGAGTTCGGGCGCAATCTCGATCAATTGCGTACGGTTGGTCTCCCAGCCGCTAAATTGACGCAGTTGCTCAACGCGCTGAGGCGAGGCGACCAGCGGCTGCAAATAGAGCGCGACCAGGTCGGGCGTGAGACGTTCCGGGTACTCGAAAGCCATGCCGAACTGGACTTGCGCACGTTCAGGCTTTTCCAGCATCGACCGGATGCCGGAGGCGAATGCGCCGGACGCGACTCCCTTGTAAAAGCCCGTGAGCATGGCGTTGGGCCAGCGGTCATACACTTCGCAATTGGTCAGGGTCAACGTGCGTACGCGCCGCGGATAGCGTGCCGCGAAGATTTGGCTGATACCGCCGCCGGTGTCGTTACCGCATAAATCGACCGCGTCAATTTCGAGCGCGTCCAAAAACTCGGATAGCATGCGTGCTTGCGCGGCAAATGAGAGGTCCCGCCCGGCCGCCGCCTCGCTGTAGCCCAGACCCATCAGGTCGGGGGCGATGCAACGGCGCATAGCTGACAGATCCTCGAGCGCTCCGCGCCACTGATAGCCGCACAGCGGCAACCCGTGGAGAAACAAGGCCGCCGGTCCGCGGCCGCGTTCGACGTAGCTGATACGGCCGTCGGCGACCGCTGCGAATTGACGGCTGGAGTGGAACTCGGCTGATTTCATTGCTAAACTCCTTAACATCGGGCAGCTTACATACATACTGCATGTATGTAAGCTTCGTAATGTATGGTTGTCAAGAGCCGCAAGCGGGAAAACGCCGAAGCCACGCGTAAAGCGCTGCTTAGAATCGCGCGCAAGTTATTCGCCGAGCGCGGTTACGCCAATACTTCCACCGAAGAAGTGGTCAAGCGCGCGCGGGTCACGCGCGGCGCTCTGTATCATCATTTCCGCGACAAGCAAGACCTGTTCAAGGCCGTGTTTCACGAAGAAGAACGCAAGCTGGCGGCCAAAATCGCGGAGGCCGCCACCACGGTGCCGGAGGTCTGGAGTGGCTTCGTGGCGGGCTGCCAGGCCTTTCTTGACGCTTGCACAGATCCAGTGGTGCGGCAAATCATTCTGATTGACGGACCCGCGGTATTTGGCGTGAAGGGCCATCGCGAAGTCGAGGAAAGTTATTATTTGACCGGCGTCAAAAAGGCGCTCGCCGCCGGCATGGAGGCCGGGGTGATCGAGGCCCAACCGATCGATCCGCTCGCCCATATTCTGCTCGGCGCGCTGAACGAGGCCGCGCTGGTGATCGCCAACGCAGGCGACCACGAGGAGGCGGCGCGCGCACAGGCCAGCGCGGTGATTGCGCGAATCCTGGCTGGTCTCAGGACCACCAGCGCGCTGCCGGCGCGTAACTGAGCCGCAAGCACGCCGATGCTTCAGCGGGACGCGGCGATGGGCAGGCTGCTGGCCAGAGATGACGCTTTTTGTGCGAATCCGGCCGCCGCCAGATAGTCACGGCGCGCCAGCGCGTCGCGGCCCGCGCGCAAAAATCCGCCGACCTCTTCATACGTGGAAAGATTGACACCGCTCAACCGGGCGCGATCGACTCGCGCTAGCTGGAGCGCGGTCTCGTCAAGCGAATGGCGCGCGGGTGCGCCCCTATCCTCTTCACCGGCCAAAGTGACGGTGGGAGACGTCTGCGGCAGCGCTTGCACCGGCTGGAAATTCGTTGACGTCACCGGGATCGCCGGAGCGGCCGCGCGCCTCAAATGACGCACCTCGCGGCGCGCATGCCGGGTTCGTTTCCGCCGATGCCGGGTCGCGGTCTTGCACGCCGATGTCTCAGGAGTGCGAAATTCGAAGTAGGACTCCTGCGCGGCTGAGGAATTCCACTGGCGCGGCCAGTAGCCAGCCAGCTTGGCGCATCCCGAAGCCGTGAGAGCCAGCAACGCCGCCAAAACGCACGTGGTAGCCTTCACGTCAGCGGACTCCGGTCGGCATGCATCGTTCGGATGTCCAATTGTCCGGTTCGAACGCAAAAATCGTTGATGCTGGCCCAACCTGCCCGTCAAGTTTCACTCACGAAAAATTCCCGTAAGCGGAGCCAACCAACCGCGCCGAAGGCCACGCGTTGCACTCAGCCGACGCCGCCACGCACAGGGCAATCTTGCATGGTTGACGCTCACCGGCGCAGCCGTCCCAGGAATTGCGCCGTACACAAAAAATTGACGATATCCGCCCCGCCAGCCCTCGCTGATGAAGCATTTCCGCAGGATCGCGCGCGATTCAAGAGCCGTAAGCTACATGCGGCGAATCTTATGCGCGAAAAACCTGGCGGAACATCATCTTTGCGGTGGACCCATTGCCTGGCTACACCCTTCCAGGCAAGCCAACGGCGGCTGGCGCGCGCGCTGGCTGCTCACTGGTCATCGGCAGCCGCACTTTAATCGTAGTGCCCATGCCGGGTGCGGATTTAACTTCGACCGTCCCGCCGTGCAGGTCAATCGCGCGCGAGGCAAGCGAGAGTCCCAGACCGCTGCCACCTTCCTTGGTCGTGAAGTAGAGGTGAAAGATGCGGTCGAGGTGCTCGGAGGGAATGCCCGGGCCCTCGTCTTGCACCGACAACTCAACCATGCCGGTATGGGTGCGCATGCTGCCAAAGGTGAGCGTGCCGCCCTTGGGCATCGCCTCGACCGCGTTGACCGCCAGATTGCGCAACGCCTCGCTCAACAGTGCGCGATCGGCGCTGACGCGCGGCACTTCGGGATCGAGATGGTACTCGATGTGAATGCCGGGGCGGCTGACCTGGCTGGCGATTTCCACCAGCAGATCATTGAGCGAAACGTGGTCGAGCTTGAGTTGTTGCGGTCGCATGAAACGCAGCAAAGCATCGACGGCCTGATCAAGCCGCCGGATTTCCTTGCGCACCAGCGCCACGCGCTGGTCGATATGCTTGCCGTGCTCGTTATCCTGGCTCAGCAGCTCCAGTTGCAAACTCATGGCGTTGAGCGGATTGCGAATTTGATGGGCCACCCCCGAAATCAGGCCGCCCAAGCGTGCGAGCCGTCCCGAATAATCGACCACGGTCTCGAGTTCCTGCACCGGCTTGAGGTCACGCACGATGACCAGCAAGCCGGGCGGCTCGGGGCCGCGTCCGAGCGAAAAGATCGACACCAGGAAACGATTGAGGCCGCCGCCGTCACCGTCGTTCATTTCGAGTGCAACGTCATGGACCTCGGTGCCGACCGCGTATGAGGTATCGACCATGCGTGCGATCGGATGGTCGCGGCCGAGCAGCAACACGAGTGGCTTGCCGTCCGCCGCACCACCGGCGGGCAAGCCCAGCCGGCCCTGCGCTTCGGCGTTGGCGAACAGGATCATGCCCTGGCCGTCGAGCAGCAGCACCGCGTCGGTAATGGAACGGAAGATATTGAAGAATTGCCCGCGTTCGTTCTCCCATTGCGTGCGGTCGAATTTGATCCGCTGGGAGAGCTGATTGAATTTCTCGGCCAGCGTGCCCAGCTCGTCGTGACCGCCGACCCGTAGTTTGACCTCGGAGCGTCCCGCCGCCAATTCCTCGACGCTGGTGGTGAGTTCGATCACCGGGCGCATCATCGCGCCGCCGAACAGCATCACGCCAATCAAGCCGAGCACGATGGCGCCGGCGCCGATCGAGGCGATGCCGACTACTGAACGGCGCACCTCGTCGGCGATCAGTCCGGTCGAGAGGCCCACCCGGATAACCGCGAAAGCCCGGCCGTTGAGTTCGACGGTGCGGCTCATCTCGTAAGTGCGATTGCCCCACAGCGCGCGCGCACGGGCGAACGGCCACCACGTCCCCATCCGCTCCATCAGGGTTTGAAACGGGGGCGAGGGCGGTGCCACCGTCCCTTCCAACGAGGCCGGCATCGCGGCCAGGATGGTGCCGTCGGGGTTTTCGACCCGCACGTAAACGACGCCGCGGCCGAAGGCCTGCGACGAGTCGAGGAAGGTGTGCAGCGGAACGTCGCCATGGAGCACGGCGGCCGGGTTGGCCACCGGGCGGCTGAGCAGCGGCTTCATTTGCTCGAAGGTCTGATCGATCAGCATCTCGCCCGAATCGCCGAGGTCGGAGACCATGACATGGCTGATATGATCAATTTCGAGCGCGCTCACGGCGAGGATTGCCGCGATCAGGAGGACCAAGAAAACTATTGCCAGCTTTGCGCGCAGGCCCATCGCGACTACCTCACAGGCGCGAGGAACATATCACACTGCGGTCGGCGCGTCTTTGGCGTGATAGCGCTCCAGACGATTATAAAGTGTTTTAAGACTGACCCCAAGGATTTCGGCGGCGCGGGACTTGTTGCCCCCCGCATAGTCGATTGTCCGTAAAATCAATTCACGCTCGACCTCGTCCAGGGACATGCCGAGTTTGAGTTCGAGGTTGGCGCTGGTCGCGCCGGTGCGTTTGAGGTCCGCCGGCAAATCGGCCACAGTGATGAGCGGGCCTTGCGCGATGATTAAGGCGCGTTCGATCACATTGCGCAACTGGCGCACGTTGCCGGGCCAGCGGTAATTCTTGAGCACCTCCAGGCAGTCGCCCTCTACGCCGGCGATATTTTTTTCGGCGGGCATATCGATCTCGCGCAGCAGATGCTCGACCAGCGCCGGAATATCCTCGGCGCGTTCGGCGAGACTGGGCAATTCGATCGAGAAAACATTGAGCCGGTAATAAAGGTCTTCGCGGAATTTGCCCTCTCGCAGCGCATTTTCAAGATTGCGGTTGGAGGCGGCCAGCACGCGCACGTCAATCGCGACTTCGGCGCTGCCGCCGAGACGCCGCAGTTTCTGCTCCTCGAGCACGCGCAACAGCTTGGCCTGCAGTTCGGCTTTCATTTCGCCGATTTCATCCAGCAGCAGCGTGCCGCCGTTGGCCAGCTCAAAGCATCCCTCGCGCCGGCGATCGGCGCCGGTAAACGCCCCCCGTTCATGCCCGAAGAGCTCGCTCTCCATCAGGGTTTCGGGCAGCGCCGCGCAATTGATCGGGATATAAGGACCGTTGCGCCGGGGCGAAAGTTCGTGAATCGTGCGCGCCACCAACTCCTTGCCGGTGCCGCTTTCGCCCGTAATGATCACCGAGGCGGAACTGGGCGCGACCTGCTCGATCAGCGTCATCACCCGCCGCATCGGGGTTGAATGGCCGACCAGCGGACCGAGCTGCCCGGCGCGCAACAGACGGCGGCGCAGGCGCTGGTTTTCCTCGCTGACGGTCAGATGCGCGGTCAGATTGTTCAGGAGAACACGCAGATGCGGCGGATCAACCGGTTTGCGCAGGTAATCATAGGCGCCCAACTTGATCGACTGCACCGCGTCGGAAATTTCCCCCTCACCCGAAATCACCACGGTGGGAATTTGTAAACCACGCGCACGGATATCGCTCAGGACGGCGATGCCGTCTTTTTCGGGCAATTTGAGGTCTAACAACAGGATATGCGGATCGTAGCTTTCGACCAGCTCGAGGGCGCGCTTGCCATCCTCGGCGACTTCGGCCTTGAACCCCCACGACGCGATTAACTCGCACCACGCCTGGCGCGTGGCAAGATCGTCTTCAGCCACCAATATCCGTTTTTCAGCAGTCATCGATCTAAAGTTTCAGCTCCTTTGTTACAGGAAAACCGCTACAAATTGAAGTCGAAATCCGTCTGTAGCGGCTACAGACGAACTACGACATGTGCCGTCGAAGATTCCTCCAGCTTCGAAATCGCGCTCGGGCGCGTTCGTCGCCGGTGCGCTTGTCAGCGGTTGTTGTTCAAGCATCAGAGGGCGCGGCTGGTTCCGTTGGCCGACTGATGCCTGACTCTGAATTATGCGCTGGACCGTCGAACGATCACATATTGCCGGAGGGATTCGAAGACGAACCGTTAGATGCGCCGCCGCCGCTTCCGCCACCCGTCCCATTGCCGCCGGTTCCCTCGGTCCCCGTGCCACCGTTGCTCCCGCCACTGGCAGGAGCCGCATTCACGCCCGCCGGCGGATTGCCGCTCGGCGCGGCGGTCGCGTTTTCGCTTGGCGCCGTACCGCCTGAAGTCTCGGCGCTGGAACTTGACTCGCTCTGGGCCGCAGCCTTGTGCCGCATCATACTATGGTGATGATGCCGCGCATGGTGACGCGCCGTCGCGCCCGGCGCCAGTGGCAAAAAATCGCCCGGGTTTTGTTCCATTGCGGTTTGAAGACCCGGATGGGTGTCGAACAATTCACGCAGGGCCGGATTTTTAGCCTGGAAGCTATGACTGCGCAACAGGCGCGGATTATGACTTAACTGGCGCACGATTTCGGGATGATCGGATTGGAACTGGCCGAAGGCCTGATATTCGGCCATCGGCAGGTCGCTGGTCGGCGCACCTCCGGACACAATGGTGACTTGCGGCGGTGGAGATGCAGGTTGGGCCAAGCTCACCGTTGAAAACGCGAACGCACCTGCGATCAGGGCTGCGGCGGCGAGCGACAATCCACGCTTCATGTTCTTTTCCTCCTTGGTATCGTTAGTGAGTTCGGTTCCCGGTAGAGAGGTGCCTGGCGCGAGGACACACCCTGCGCGGCCTCAGGGGTGCAGGAAATGGTCCACTTCATCGTGCCTCAAGTCGCTAAGGCATTCCACCGCCTGAGGCGGGAAAATAGACGCGCCGTTTTATCGCTGCGGAGGGTGCTTCCGGAGCGCGCTTTTAATGATGTTCATCGCGCGAAGGAGCGGGGTTGGCATGCCCGGAACCCTCCATGCCGGTTTTTCCGCGCGCTCAGGCGCAATCAACGCGCCATGTATAAAGATTAAATCGGAACGCGGCGCAGGTGCGGGCGCAATTCGCCGCTTGGGTATTTGTAGAAGTTACAGGCAAAGCCGCGCGGCCCTGCCGGGTTCGGCCCGGGGCGTGCCATGGCCGCCACGTTCCAACGACGAAAACGGCTGTTGGAGCATCCCCTATGGATATGCTAGACGCCTGTTAGCGGATAGCCGATGGGGTGTTCAAAAAACGGGCTGTGGCATTTTTGAACTCTGCTGATAAGCTCTCTTCCTTGGGGAAGGGCAAAATACGTATACGGGGCTTTCATGCGAGATTGGCGTTACCGCTACGGGTTCAATCTGGTAGTCGCGGCCTTACTGGTGCTTGGTTGCGCGGGCTGCAGCCATGAACCAGCGGCTTCGAACACGGCGGCACAGGTAATCCTGGAGACCAATCCAGACACGCACACCGTCGCGCTGTTCAAAATAGACGCGAAAGGCGACGCGCCGCCCTTGGCCACTATCAAGGAAGATTCATCAGATCTACCAGTTGACGTTTCAGCCGATCTGACCGGTCAAATTTTCGTCGCCAACGCCAACGGCAACGTCAAGGTCTACGTAGCGCATAATCATCGTTTCCAGCACGTCCGCACGATCACGGGACCGCACACCGAGCTTTTTCATCCGACCGGCATCGCTTCGGATATCGGCGGCGACTTTTACATCTGCGAAACCGGCGGTCCCGGAAACGCGCGAGTGGAATGGTTCGCGGCCGGCCTTAACGGCAATATCCTGCCGGATTGGAAACTGATGGGGCCGCAAACCGGAATCACCGATCCGCGTGGAATCGCGCTCGACGGCTCCGGACGGGTCTATATCGCCGATGCGGCCAAAAACGCGATACTGGTGTTCGACTCCAATCCCAAGGGAGATATCGCGCCGTTCGCGACGCTCACGCAAGGCTTGCATACCCCGCAGCGCGTCACCGTTGATATGGACCTTGACGTGTACGTGACCAACGCGGATGGCAGCGTCGTGATGTATGTGCCGACCGGTCCGCAAAGCTGGGATTTCGGCGCCCGCTTTACCAGTCCGGCATTACGCAAGCCGCAGGGTATCGCGGTCGATGCGGCGGGGCGGGTGGCAGTCGCAAGTTCGGGCACGGACAGCATCCTGTTCTTCGCGCCCAACGCCAAGGGCGTGGTGACGCCAGTGCAGGATTTGCGCGGCCCCACACGGATGAATCCGGTCGGCCTCAAGATTCTGCATTAAACAGCCCCACGCGATTTAGCTTCGCGCCTCCAAGGGAACCTACGCAAGGATTCCTGGTCGTTCCCGAGCGGAGCGAGAAATCCCGGAAGTTTAGAGTGTGCTGGCGATGATTGCCGCGAATTGCTAGACCGGTTCAGCGTAGCTGATCAGTTCGAGCAGATTACCGTCCGGATCGCGAAAATACACGCTCATCCCCTTGCCGCGCCCACCCAGCCGCATCACCGGACCTTCCACGATGGGGATTTCATGGCGGCTTAGATGCTCGACGGCCGCCGCGATCGTGCCCGGCCAAACGAAGCAGTAATCGCCGCCGCCAATCATCGGATGCGCGGCCTTGAGCGTGATCGTGTTGTCGGGCGGGTGCAAGTTGAATTTTTGGCGGCCGAAGCTGACGCTGACCGCGAGCGTCTTGCCGGCTCGCCATTTCTCCAGTCCCAGCGCCTTGGCGCCGAGCACGCGCTGATAAAATTCCACCGAGCGCTCGATATCGCCCACTGGCATGGCGACATGGTCAAATTCGATTTCAGGCTCCATCACGGACCCTCGTGGCGGCTTGAGACCGCGAAGCACAGAAACGGGGCCCGGCGAGATGCCGCGGCCCCGCGAATCAGCTACGCGCATCAGGGGAGCCCGCGCACTTTCTTGAAGGCCTCGCGCCCGAGGCATTTCTGTAACCAGGCCCCGGCGGCCGGCGTCGCCGACATGTCGATCTTCGCCAAGACCGCGAAGCTCAGGATCGCGGCGGCGTTGAGGTCGGCGATGGTAAAATCCCGGCCCAGCAGGTAATCGCGTCCCTTGAGCGCGCCATCGAGCACGCCGAGCGGTTTCTTGAAAGTCTCGGCGGCCGCGACCGCCGCCTTTTCGTCCCTTTGATCCGGCGGCGCGAGCATGCGGTTGACCAAAATCGTCAGCAGCGGCGGCTCGGCTTCCGTCATCCCCCAGAAACTCCATTTGTAGACCTGGCTGCGATCCTGGACTGACGAGGGCACAAACGGCGTCTTGCCGTATTTTTCGGCGAGATAAATATTGATCGCCATCGATTCCCAGATAACGTTGCCATCGTCGTCGAGAATGGGAATGTGGCCGTTCGGATTAAGGCTGACCTGCTCTTTGGCCTTGGGCACTTCGACCGGGACGTGCTCGTATTTCAGCCCCAACTCTTCGAGCGCCCACAGAGAGCGCGCCGAACGTGATTTGGACGTGCCATATAGTTTCAACATCTAAAATCCCCTCCGGATGATCCAAATAAAGTTGCCAGATAGCCGATGTGGATGCTTTTGTTTAGCGCGCCACGCTGGCTCGGTACAACCTTAAGGCCAGACCGCTCAAAGCCGCAACCGTGGGTTCGCTTGCTCCAGACTCTTTCGAACATTTCGCCCGCACTTGACGATTTATGAATTTTGTCGCGTGCGCCCGATCACCACCGCCGGAATGATCGCGAGCACAGCAGCTTGTTAATCAACCCTGCGCATCCCCACGCCACGTTGGCCGCCGCACCCATACGATACAATACGGGAATCAGGTCCGGGTTCGTAAAAATCGGCAAGCCAAAGCCGCACAAAAGGCCAACCACGACGGCGAGATAAAGAGCCCGGGGCGAGCACGCACGACCAATGATCTCACCAATCGCGCGCGAAAATTTGCCAGGCAGGCCGCTGATGCGCTAATCCGTGCATGGGCCGTCGCCTGCTTCCGTTCATGGGGCGACGATTTGCAAATCCGGCCAATCCGCACATGAGGTGAACAGATGGAGTTTCGCAATCTGGGCAAATCCGGGCTTAAAGTGTCCTTGGCGGGACTCGGATGCAACAACTTCGGGATGCGGATTGATAAGGAGCGGAGTCGCGCGGTGGTGCATCGCGCACTCGACGAGGGTATCACGCTATTTGACACCGCCGATATTTACGGCAATCAGGGCGGTTCGGAGGAGATGCTGGGACGGGCACTCGGCGCACGCCGCCATCGTATCGTGCTGGCGAGCAAGTTCGGCATGAGCATGGGCGCCGGCCCTTATCTGCATGGCGGTTCGCGCCGCTATATCATGAATGCATGCGAAGGGAGCCTGCGACGGCTGGGCACCGATTATATCGACCTGTACCAGTTTCACACCCCCGATCCGGACTCCCCGCAGGAGGAAACCCTCGAGGCGCTGGATACGCTGATCCGTTCAGGCAAGGTCCGTTATGTCGGCTGCAGCAATTTCGCTGGATGGCAGTTGGCCGACGCCCGCTGGATTTCGCGATCGCACGGATTGGCACCGTACATTTCCGCGCAGAATCAGTACAATCTGCTTGACCGTTCGATCGAACGCGAGCTCATCCCGGCCTGCCGCCATTTCGGCGTGGGCATCCTGCCGTTTTTTCCACTGGCCAGCGGTTTTTTGACCGGCAAATATCAACGCGGCACGCAGCCCGGAAAAGATACGCGGTTCGGCGCGATCCAGCGTTTGGCCGATCAGGTACTGAACGAGGCGAATTTCGCGATGCTCGAACGCTTGCGAAATTTTGCCGCCAGCCGCAGCCACAGCATGGTTGACTTAGCTGTGGGATGGCTGGTGGCGCGGCCCGAAGTCGCCAGCGTTATCAGCGGCGCCACCAGTCCGGAACAAGTCACCGAGAACGCGAAGGCGGTGGATTGGAAACTTGACGACGCTGACCTCGAGGAAATCGATAAGCTGACCGCCCGCTGATGGCAATTCCATGCCGGCGGCCGAAAGCGCGGCATTCCATGCCGCCGGTCGGAAGCGCGCTCGCGTTGCTCGGCATGTCTTGCACGAACGAATTCGTGGGCTTGGTTCTCACCGTTTCACGCGCGGACGATCCAATCGCGGCTGACCAACTCCGGGGCACCGCGATCATTTCGGTGACCTTCTGCGGAAAGTTGCGTCAGCATGCGGCCAGCCTTGATAAGGTGATATTTCGAAGATGGTGCCAGCGTTCCCGGCGCCGCCTTGAGCGGTCGTGCCGTAGAGATTGCCCCGCCAATCGGAAATCAGGCTGGCGGCTGGGCGAAAACCGTCGCTATCGGCTCCGAAGCTCCAGGGCAAGCTTTCGCTCCACTGGGTCTGGCCACGCGCCGGCGGCGTCAGCTCGAACACCGTGCCAGCGTTGTTGGCTCCGCCGCTGTCAGTGGTGCCGTAGAGGTTGCCGCGCGCATCGGCAACCAAGCCGGCAAGGGGGCCGTCGCCGTCGGCGCCGTTGAAGCTCCACAACACCGTCTCGGTAGGTTTGGCGAGCGCCCGGCCGTGACCTGCCAAACCGAATATAATTGCCGTCAGCGCGATCATAACCGTCCGTGGCAATGAATTGGTTTAGCAATTCTTGCTGCCTCCGTATGATTTCTGGGCTTCTGGAAAAATTTCCATCACAAGCTTTAAAGCACCGAAATAGTTTAACTTCTCCGATAGTTCAAGATCAGGTGTTCTCTTGGCTCGAGCAATGCTCATTCGATGATCCTGGCACTGAAACCACTTCTAGGAAGGCGAAACCAGCTCCATAACAGAGTGCTTGCTCTTGACCTGGCCGGCGTCGTCGGCACACACGCGCTTCATCCGCTGTCACGCAGCTTCGATTTGCCCTTGCCAGTTTTCGTCCGATCGAGGTGATTTTCCCCGCTTCATAAGGATGCGGGGGGCGAGCGTGTGGGGCGCGTGGCGTTTGACAATGTGGGCCCAATCGGTTTATGGGGGAAATAGTTTCGGCTTTCAAGCAACTGAAGGGTCGGAGGGGACCGCCCGGATGGTTCTTGAACTCGTCTCGCACATCCGCCACGTCAGCGCACGGCTCGCTCGCGTGTGCCGCACGCACGGCAATCGGCGTCGCGGCCAGCCCCTTCAATTGAAAATGTGCGATGCAGGCAGTCGCTTGCGTCGCGTCGAGCACAGGGAGGCCTGCAAATGCACATAATGTTCTTCACTGAACGCGCCTATCATGCGGTGCCGGAGGACGAAGTCTTCAGACGCCGGAGCTTTTTCGGCGTACCCAATAAATTCTTCGATGAACGCAAGGGCGCCGAGCTGCTCAATCAGTATCTCGACGAAAAAATTCAGTGTGACGAGTTGGGCTTCGACGGCGTGATGCTCAACGAGCATCACGGCACCCCGTTTTGTATGGGCGCGGTGATGGACGTCGAGGCGTCAATTTTAGCCAAAACCACCAAGCGGGTGAAAATCGTACTGCTGGGCAATCCCACACCCGTGGTCGCCAACCCACTGCGCCTGGCGGAAGAACTCGCGATGATCGATCTGATTTCCGGCGGGCGGCTGGTTTCGGGCTTTATCCGCGGCGCCGGCAGCGAACAGCTTTTCAATAACGCCAATCCGGCCTATAACCGGGAATATTTCGACGAGGCTCACGACTTGATCCTTGCGGCGTGGACCAGGCCCGGTCCGTTTCGCTGGGAGGGCAAGCACTTTCATTTTCGGTTTGTGAATCCGTGGGTGCTGCCGCTGCAAAAACCGCATCCGCCAATTTGGATTCCCGGCCTGATCAGCCCCGAGACGGTGGTGTGGACGGCACAGCACAAATATCCCTACGTGGCGCTGGCCACGCTTCTGGGGCCGACGCTCGAGTTGTGGAATATCTACGCCAAGCTCGCCGCGCAGCAGGGTTATCAGGCCGGGCCGGAGAATTTCGGTTATCTGCAGCCGGTCTTCTGCGCGGATACCGATGAAAAAGCCGAAGAGCTGGGCAAGAACTTCCTATTCGGCGGCGGCTTCTCGCATTTCGCGCGCCCGGAATGGATGTTCCCGCCGGGCTACAATTCCAAGGCAGCGACCAAGCGGCTGGCCGAACAACAGGCCAACCCTAATCTGCCCGGACGCGTGCTCGGCCCTTCCAGTGACGAACTTGAGAGCCAGCAGCAGATTGACGAACTCAAGCGCCAGCTTTATTCCGCCTATCCCGCCTGGCAGAAGCAAAAGCAGATGATCACCGGCTCGCCCAAGACTCTGGTGAAAAAACTGCGCTACGTGCTCGAAGTGCTGCGGCCGGGGATTTTCTCCTTTTGGCTCGACGGCCCGGCGCCAATCGCCGATCGCAAACGATGCGTGCAGTTGCTGGGCCAGGAAGTGATGCCGGCCCTGCGCGAAATCGCGAAGGAGCTGGAGCTCACGAGTCCGTTCGAGGTCACGCCCGGGACACGTAAACTACCCACTTCAGGCAATTATGAGCCGGTGGGGAACGCCTCGATACTGGAAGCGAGTGCTTAATGTGTGTCGCGGACCGCGCTTGAATCTTCTCGCGGTCCGCGACGCATCAAATTATCAGTCGGTAAGGCTCCAGATCGGCTGATCAACATGACCCAAGCAGGGCCTACCCAGCTAGAGGACAGGCAGTTACACAGGGAGGCTTTATCTCCGCCGACTCGGTTCGGACGGCAAGATGGGACGCTACGTTGGTCGTCAAATGGTCACGGACTGAACGGGCGAAGCATAAGAATTGGAGGGAGGTGGACAATGAAGCAGTCGAGTTGGTTGGTGGCATTACTTGGCGCTATGGCGATGCTCTACGCGGCGATGCCCGCCCATGCGGCGATGCCCGCCCATGCGGCGGAGAGCGCGAAGGCGGACAAAGCGAAGAACCAAATCACAGCGTTCGAGCATAAATGTATCCAGGCGCAGACTACCAGCCAGTCGATGGCGTGCTTCGATCCCAGCGACGTTGCGATCTACGACTTTGAGCCGCCGCTGGAATATTCCGGCAAGACGGCGGTACGTAAGGACCTGGCCAATTTTTTCGATAATGCCAAAGACATCAAGGGCCATTTCACGCAACTGCAAGTGGTCAGCGATGGTACGCTCGGCGTCGCCAACAGCATCCAGCACTTCACCTGGACCGGCAAGGATGGCAAGCCAATGGCGGCGACTTTCCGCGTCACCGACTGCCTGCATAAAGTTGGCGGGCAATGGAAAATCTTCCATTCACATGTCTCGGTGCCGGTTGATCCCGCCACCGGCAAGGCCGTGATGGACGCCAAAATGTGACGGGGCCAGAGCGGATCATCAACACCTCGGACAACACGTGAGTGCGGCAGCCGCTTTTCGTCTGACGAATAGCAAGCCTATGCGGTTGCGGGGTGGGGCGGGCTGCGGCTAGGATGGCGGCTTCCCGCTTGACCTGCGGCTGTCCAGGAGGGGCAAACGATGGCATATCCGTTCAAGACGATTCTCAAGCCGATGCAATTTGACGACCCCGAGTTGATCGCGTTCCGGGTTGCCAAGCAACTCGCCCAGGAGCATAACGCGACGCTGTGCCTACTCCATATCGTGCCTATCCTCCCCGCCATCGGCGAGCCGCACGTGGCCGCCACCGCGCACGCGCGCGAGGAAGAACGCGCCAAGGCGCAACTTCAGGAACTCGCCGATCAACATCTAAAAGGAGTGAACTACCAGATTTTGACGCGCGTCGCGGGACCGTCCGATACCGCCGAGGCAGTGCTGGAGGCGGCGCGCGAGACTAATGCCGACCTCATCGTGATGAAGACGCACGGCCGTCGCGGCATTTCCCGTCTCTTTATGGGCAGCGTGACCGAGCGGGTGGTGCGCGAAGCGCCGTGCGCGGTGATGACGTTGACGACGGCGGCAAAGCAGCGGTTCACGGATTGACGCGCCGCCATGCGCGGGGCCGCGCGGATATCCATCAATCGCTCCGGCGCTCCAGCCTGCGGAAGGCCCAAGGCGTACAGATTCCGGGAAACAACATGCATTGTGGTGAGGGTGAAATCCGATCGCTCGCCCGGCGTCAGTTCATGCTTTGCGGTATTGAGTGGTGATGTGCCACTCACTCGGTATCACGCTGATACCTTGCTCTGTTAGACTTCTTCCCCTCGGCTCCACGCAAATAATAACTGTAAACCGAGGTGCCGATCGTGTCATCGATCCGCCGCGTAAAGGAACAGAAACGGGCCATCATTCGTCGGTACGCCCAGCCGGATAACGTTAAGGGATTGACCCAAGTTGTGACGGCGTTGGCGTCCCTTGCGCTCCTTTGGTGGGCCGCTGTGTTGAGTGTCCACGTTTCCCACTGGCTCACCGTCGCCGCGGTATTGCTAATCAGCTTGTTCAGTTTGCGCGTTTTCGTGTTGATGCATGAATGCGGCCACGGCAGCTTGTTTCGCACCCGGCGGCTCAATCAGGCATTCGGGTTTCTCCTGGGCGTCGTCTCCGGCATGCCGCAGTACGTGTGGTCGCGGCATCATAATTATCACCATGCCCACAACGGCAATTGGGAAAAATACCGCGGACTGTACACCACGCTGTCAGTGGATGAATACGCGGCAATGACTGACGCGCGCCGGCGCATGTATAGACGCAAGTGCAGCATCGCGTTCGCTCCTTTGGCCGGCCTTATATATGTGATTTTAAATCCGCGCTTTACCTGGCTCAAAGGCAGTATCGGCCTTGTGGCCCATATTGTTAAACGGAAAGTTGCGCAGCCACAGCTATCGATTAAGGCGCACGCCGCCAGTTTTGAAACGCACTATTGGCAATCGGGCAAAGAGTACTGGCATATGTTCTGGAACAATGTCGTGCTCCTCGGCGTATGGGTGTTGATGTGCTGGGCAGTCGGTACGATGCTGTTTTTTACGATTTATTTAATCAGCGCAGCGCTGGCCGGCGGCGCGGGCGTCGTGTTGTTCACTGTTCAGCATAATTTCAGGCACTCCTACGCGAGCGATGGCAGAGACTGGGACTACGACACTGGCGCGATCGAGGGATCGAGTTTCCTGATTTTGCCGCGCTGGTTAAACTGGTTCACCGCCAATATTGCCTATCATCACATTCACCATCTATCCGCCAAAATTCCAAACTATTGTTTGGTCAGGTGCCACAACGAATATCGGCATCTCTTTTCGGATGTCACCCGCGTGAACTTATCCGGCATTCCCCAAGCCTTGAAATACATTCTTTGGGACACGCGCGCACAGCGAATCATTTCGGTAGCGGAGTATCGGCAGCAGATGAACCAGGCGGGTTATGGTTGATGGTGAATCGGCCGCACGCCTCAAGCGTCAGCAATGACGAGCGTGACGGCGTGATGCGGTTTGATAATCCGGGACGGGCAAAGAATTACGAACCGAACAGCTTCGGCGGTCCGATCGAAGGCGGCAAACCATTATGGACGCCGCGGGAATTCAGCGGCATTGCGGGCAGCCAGCCGCCACCGCGGTATCCGGCGGACAACGACTTCGTGCAGGCAGGTGATCTTTATCGCCTGATGAGCGCTGAGGAAAGAGAGCGGCTGGTGGCGAATATCGCGGGCAGCCTCGCGCGGGTCAACCGCGCCGATATCATCGAGCGGGCGGTCGGCCATTTTAGCCAGGCCGATCCCGACTACGGCGCACGCGTTGAAAAGGCGGTTGCGGCTCTGCGTGAGAGCGTCAGGTAATCCGCGCCCACGACGCTCTATTTGCGCAAGACGAAAATCTGATGAAACTGATTGTCGACCGGCAGCGCGGCAAACCGCGTGAAGCCAGCCTCTCGCGCCAACTCGCGCGCCAGACCGGGGCCAATTACCGAGCCCAGGCCTTCGCCGCCGGTTGCCAACGACACGGTCATGCAGTGCATCGTGCTGGCGCCATACATTGAACGTCCCCAGCTATTGAGATTATCTTCGAGCCGGTCCGAGGCTTTGGCTTCCGACCATAGCATCGCGCCCTCGGGCTTAAGCGCCTGGCAAATCGCGTGCAAGGCGCCGCGCGGATTAGCCATGTCATGGATGCAATTGAAGGCCATCACGAGATCGAAATAGTCGCGCTCGGGGATGGCTTCGGCCGCCACCTGCTCGCAGCGCACGCGATTCGCGATACCCTCTTCATCGATTCGTTTGCGTGCGCGCGCGAGGGAGGCGGGATCGAGGTCATAGCCGACGAAGCGCGAATTGGGAAAGCTCCGCGCGACCGGAATCAGGCATTGCCCCGAGCCGCATCCGACCTCAGCCGCCTCGCCGCCGGTGCGCAGCCGCTGATGGATTTCGGGCAGAGCGGGAATCCATTCCGCAGCCACCCATTGTTCATAGCCGGGCTGAAACATGCGGCGGATAGCGTCGGAAATTTCCTCGCCGAAATCGGCGAAGCGCACGCCGCCGCCATGGCGGAAGGCTTCGGTCAAGGCGGGTAACTGGCGGATGCATGCGATGGCGTACTGAAAGCCGCCGGCCATGTTCAGCGGACTCCGCTGATCGAGCAGCACCGTGCGCTGAGCCGGGTTGAGCGAAAATGCATGCGCGCCGGCGGCGTAATCGACGTAATTGGCGGCGGCCATGGTCGCCAGCCACTCGCGAATATAGCGTTCGTTGAGTCCAGTGCGTGAGGCCAACTGCTCCGACGTAAGCGCGCCACCGTCGGCCAACGCCTGAAAAATCCCGAGGCGATCGGCGATATAGGCGAGCGCCACGGTCAACGCGGCGCCAAAATCAATACCGACCTGCCGCGCGAACCGGCGCGCGTCTTCCGAACCTGCTGCACTATGTGCCATCGCTTCCCTCCAGCCTGGCGCGGCGCTTCACGTTAACCGGCCTATAGGTGAAGCATCGCAAAAATCGATCGGTTTGCCCAACGGTTTGAGCTTTTCCGGCCGTTTTGATCCGTGGTGGCGCATTTCCGCCGGTCAGACGTGGAACCGCTCGGCCAGGGAACCTCCGCACAAGCCACCTGTTGTAATTTTTTGAACGCAGCTCGCGGACTCGCCTGCTCGTTCCGCCTGCGGCTCCACTAATGCCGAACGGAGCCTGCGAGTGAGGAATCCCGGATAAAAAAGTCCGCAAAATCAAAAAGCTCCGGGATTCTTCGCTTTGCGCAGAATGACAGAATCACCCTTGTGTAGAGGTTCCCTAACTTGCGGTGTCATTTTAGACGAGGCGATCAGCCCGATGCGCCCGGCACGGTCTTGGGCGTGACACCATGTAGATGGACCCGCACGACTCTGAAGAAGCTCTCGATACGATTGTAGTTAACGCCCAAATCACCGACGCCGTTGCGCGACTTCGAACGCATCTCGACCACGCTTGCGCCATCCGCGGTCGCGGCGGGCGCGCTGGCATCAGCAGTGTTTCCGGCCATGTTCACGACCGCCGGTTTATTCCCGGCCACGCCGTCGGCTGGACGCACTTGAATGACGAAGTCGTCTTTGAAGCGGAACAGATTCGACGTCGCCACGCCTTCGAGGGTGCGCGTTTTAGGATTGGTATAAGTGAGCCGCCAGCGCGGAATTTCACCTGCGATAATATCCACCTTCTGAAACGTCACGTCCGGTGGTTCATTGATTTCCAACGGTTCCAGTGGGCCATAACCCTTCATCTGAATCGCCGCGTATTTGGCTTGATCGTAGGCCATATCGCGATGATGATTGGCTGCCAATTGTTGCGCTTGTACGAACTCCGGGGCGTTGTGGGTGTCGGTCGTGATGTCATTGATGGGCGGGTACTTGTGCTTGTTGGCGATAATGTCAACGGTCGGCACCACGATGATCAGGCATACGATCACGGCGAAAATCGCGCGCGGCAGACCCCGGCGCCGTTTGGGTGACAGGCCGGTGGCCAGCAGCGCGATAATACTGATGATAAGCCCCAGGATCGCGATGAAAAAGCCGAGCAAATAAAGCTGAAAACCGAACAGCGGCGCGAGCGCGCCGAAATGCGCGCCGAGAATGCCCACCGCGACCAGCACGATCGCGATTAAGGCGTCAAAATAAGCCAACCATGCCGGTATCATCGCTTAATTCCCTCCCCGATCACGCGGCCGGCTCCGCCGCCGCCCTGAACATAGCGGGCGGGACGGTGGAAACCAATCGGGCGTTGTCAGTCGCCTGTTGCCAAACCGCGCGGCCGATTTCAAAATCGAACCTCCGCATACTAGCTCAAATTGCGAGGCGAAGGGGCCTCATATAGGCTCTTCGTTTGAGATTGTTTCAAACACCGGTGAGGCCCCAGCGGCCGCACTGTAAGAAGCATCCCGGCCATGACTGACACCTTAGAGCGAATCAACCTTCTGCAACAGATGCTGGCGGAGCGCATCGTCGTGATCGACGGCGCCGTCGGGACTTCGATTCAATCGATGCATCTGGAGGCGAGCGATTTCGGCGGCCCGCATCTGGAAGGATGCAATGAAAACCTGGTGCGCACGCGGCCGGATAAAATCCACGAACTTCATCGCGGGTTTCTCGCCGCCGGCGCCGACATTATCGAAACCAACACCTTCGGCGCGACCGCGATCGTGCTGGCCGAGTATGGACTCGAACGGGACGCGCGCGAAATCAACCGGCTCGCCGCGCAAATCGCCCGCCACGAGGCACGCGCCGCCCAGAACGCCTCGTCGCCGCGCTTTGTGGCCGGTTCGATGGGACCGACGACCAAGGCGATTTCGGTCACCGGCGGGGTCAGTTTCGAACAACTTCGCGGCGCCTACCAGGAACAGGCGGAGGGTTTGATTGAGGGCGGCGCCGATTTGCTGTTGCTTGAAACCGTGCAGGACACGCTCAACTGCAAGGCCGGCCTGCTCGGGATCGAACGCGCCATGGCCAGCACCGGCGTGCCGGTGGGAGTCGCGGTCTCCGGCACCATCGAGACCATGGGAACGCTGCTCGCCGGCCAGGATATCGAGGCCTTTTACACCTCGATCGCGCATCGCGAGCTGCTTTGGATCGGGCTCAATTGCGCCACCGGCCCGGATTTCATGACCGATCACCTGCGCACCCTCTCTGAAATCTCACGCTTGCCCGTCGCCTGCGTACCCAACGCCGGGCTACCGGACGAGGACGGCCATTATAACGAAACGCCCGAGATGCTGGCGCATAAGCTCGCCCGCTTCGTCGAGCACGGCTGGATCAACCTGGTCGGCGGATGTTGCGGCACCACGCCCGGCCATATTCGCGCGCTGGCAAGCATGGTGGCCGGACGTCCGCGACGCGCCCTATCCACGCTCCGGCGGACCATCGTGTCCGGCATCGAAGCCACCGTGATCGACGACAGCACCCGTCCAGTGATCGTCGGTGAGCGCACCAACGTGCTCGGCAGCCGCAAATTCAAGCGCCTCATCGGGGAGGGGCGGATTGAAGAAGCGGCCGAGATTGGCCGGCTGCAGGTGCGCCGCGGCGCTCATATCCTCGACGTTTGCCTGCAGGACCCCGACCGCGACGAGAGCACCGATCTTACCGCGTTCCTGTCAACGCTGGTCAAAAAAGTCAAAGTTCCGCTGATGATCGACTCGACCGACGCGCGCGTTATCGAGCAGGCGCTCGAGCGCACCGCCGGCAAGTCGCTGATCAATTCGATCAACCTCGAAGATGGCGAGGAGCGGTTTGAACGGGTGGTGCCGCTCGCGCGCCGCTTCGGCGCCGCGCTCATCGTGGGTTGTATCGACGAGGACAAGCAACAAGCCCAGGCGATCACGCGCGCGCGCAAGCTCGCTATCGCGCAACGCTCCTGTCAACTCCTCACGGAAAAATACGGCGTCGCGCCCGAGGACATCATCTTCGACCTGCTAGTCTTTCCCGCCGGCACCGGCGACCGCAATTACATTGGCTCCGCGGTCGAAACCATCGAAGGTATCCGCCTGGTCAAGGCGGCGTTGCCACGATGCAAAACCATCCTGGGCGTCTCCAACGTGTCGTTCGGATTACCTGAAGCCGGCCGCGAAGTGCTGAACTCGGTGATGCTCTACCATTGCGTGCAGGCCGGCCTCGATCTCGCCATCGTCAATTCGGAGAAGTTGCGGCTCTATCCATCGATTCCTGAAGAGGAGCGGCGGCTGGCCGAAGACCTGCTCTGGTGGCGGGGCGACGATCCCATCGCGGCGTTTGCCGCCTATTTCCGCGCGCGCAAGGTCACGCAATCCGACGAGCGGAAATCATTGCCCCTTGACGAGCGCTTGGCGCGCTACATCCTTGAAGGTTCGCGCGACGGTCTCCATGCCGACCTGGCCGAGGCGCTCGCCACGCGTCCTCCGCTCGCCATCATCAATGGTCCGCTGATGAAGGGCATGGACGAGGTCGGCCGACTGTTCAACGCCAACCAGATGATTGTCGCCGAAGTGCTGCAATCGGCCGAAGCAATGAAGGCTGCGGTCGCCTTTCTCGAACCGCACATGGAAAAGAGCGAAAGCCTGAACAAGGGCACCATCCTGCTGGCGACGGTCAAGGGCGACGTCCACGATATCGGCAAGAACCTGGTCGATATCATTCTCAGCAACAACGGCTACCGGGTGGTCAATCTCGGCATTAAGGTGCCGCCCGAGGAATTGATCCGGGCTTATGGACAGCATCGGCCCGACGCGATCGGTCTGTCGGGATTGTTGGTCAAGTCGGCGCAAATGATGGTCGCGACCGCCCAGGATCTCAAGGCCGCCGACATCCGCTGCCCCATCCTGGTCGGTGGCGCGGCGCTCTCGGCCCGTTTCACCCGGCTCAAGATCGCGCCTGAGTATGAGGGCCTCGTGGCGTACGCCAATGACGCCATGTCCGGGCTCGAACTCGCCCGTCAGGTGATGGACCCGCATCGGCGCGAAGCGCTCAATTCCGCCCTCCACGAGGAAGCCGAAAAAATGCGGCGCGCGGCGGTCAAGCCGGCCGACAATCGGCCCAAAGCCGAACGGCGCGGACCGGCGGTGCGCCACGACGGCGCGATTCCCGAACCGCCCGACCTCAGACAGCACATCGTGCGCGATTACGATTTGCAGGAAATCCTGCGTTACGTGAATCCGGTGATGCTCTACACACGCCATCTCGGTTTCCGCAACTTCGAGCATGCGCTCGCGGCCGGCGACCCCAAGGCGCGTGAGTTGCAAGCGGCGGTCGATGCGGTCGAGGATGAAATGCTGGCGCGGGCCGATATCACCGCACGCGCCGTCTACCGCTTTTTCCCGGTCCATTCCGACGGCGACCGCAGCCTGCGCGTCTATGCTGCCGACGGCAAGCGCGTGCTTGAGGCTTTCACGTTCGGCCGCCAGTCCGCCGAGCCCGGCCTGTGCCTGGCTGATTATGTGATGCCGCGGTCGTCGGAACGGATGGACTATTTCGCGATGTTCGTCACCAGTATCGGCAACGGCGTGCGCGCGCTGGCCGAGGAGTGGAAGGAGGGCGGCGAATACCTGCGCTCGCACATCCTGCAGGTGCTGGCGCTGGAAGGGGCGGAGGCTTTCGCCGAGTTGATGCATTTGAAAATCCGCCAGATGTGGGGCATTGGCGACCCGCCGGGCCTGACGCTTAAGGACCTGTTCCAGGCCCATTATCACGGCAAACGTTTTTCCTTCGGCTATCCGGCTTGTCCGCGGCTGGAGGATCAGGCGCAATTATTCCGCTTGCTGGAAGTCGAACAGGCGAGTCTCGGCGTACAATTGACGGAAGGCTACATGATGGACCCGGAGAGTTCAGTCAGCGCGATGGTGTTTCACCATCCCGAGGCCAGGTACTTTAGCCTTTCACAAGATGATATCGAGCGCCTGGAAGGCGAGCTGCAGCCGGCGCCGGCCAGCGCCTCTGTCCAGGACTGATGCGACTATGGCGCGATCGTGCCGGCGTTTCGATACGTCGCGTGAGCAGTGCGGGTTGCGCAAGCTAACGCGCTAAGAACGCGCGGGCGAGATGGAGCGCGGCGATGGTTTTCGCATCGATAATTTCACCCGCGGAAACCATGTCGCAGGCCTGTTCGAACGGCACCGGCTCCACCCGAATAACCTCGTCGGCGTCCAGTTGGCGGACGGCGGGCGCAAGTTCGCGAGCGATGAATAGTTCGATCCGTTCATCGCAGAAACTCGGAATTGTGACGATCGTGCCCAGCCGGTCCCATCGCCGCGCAATTAAACCCGCTTCCTCGCGCAGTTCCCGCTCGGCACATTGACGCGGCGTTTCTTCACCATTGCGGCATCCGGCGGGAATCTCGCGCAACCAGCCGCCGATCGCATGACGATACTGCGACAACATGATCACCTCGCCTCCCGCGTCCAGGGCGACAATCGCGCTTGCGCCCGGATGGCGGATGATGGCGAGATCGACCGTAACGCCGTTGGGCAGCGCGGCCGTCTCCACGCCGAGATCGACCACCCCAAGCTTCAGCACCTGGCGCCGATTCGAAGACATAAAGACCCCTGAATCCAATCACCATCGCAGCCGAGGTGAATGTTCCGATTGTATATTTTCAATATCCAGGGAAGAAATCCGAGCAAAACGCCCCGTGATTTTTGCAATCTCCCAGAGTTGATGAATTTTTTGAATTCCGGAAAGGCGAGCGGCAAACGTTTGGGGGCGTGTCGCTCGCACCTCGCTCGCCGAAGCCGTTGACGCTCGCGGCGATTTACGACGTGATCAATACGCTCATCGGCCGGTGGTCAAGGCCGACTACGACCGTAAGGCACTGGCGCCGGAGTTCTGGGATACGCTGGCCTACTCTATGTTTATGCCGTCAGGTTGAAGAATGTGCTCCATTAGGAAGGCGATCGTTTGAAAGGCGGGACTTTACAACCCGAGGTTTGTGCAGAGGTTCCCCTAATCACGCTCGGAATCTGTGAATTTTTTGTCATTCTGAACGGAGTCTTGGAAGTGAAGAATCCCGAAAAAACAGAGGAAAAGCAGAAAGATCCGGGATTCCTCGGTTCCTGAACGCACCTCGCAGACTCGTTTGCTCGCTCCGCCTGCGGCTACGCTAGTGCGCGGTGCTCGGAATGACACAAAAACAAAATCTTCACAAACTCTCGGAATGACAACAAGGCTTACGCAGAGCTTCCTTAACAGCTCTGTCGTGTGCCTTGCGCTAGGATCGTCGCTGCCCGGACCGGATAATCGAGGACAGGGTGAGGCGCGGCGGCAAGCCGGGACTTATCGCGATTTTACCATTGACGGGTGGTGAAGTCGTGTCCGCCGCGGGCTTCATGCAACGATAAGTCCGGATTGACCTGATAATTACGCGAGGAGTCGCAAGCATGGCGCAACGGATCGAGGATTACGCGATTGTCGGCAACACCCAAACCGTGGCAATGGTTGGGCGCAACGGTTCCATCGATTGGCTCTGTATGCCGCGCTTCGATGCGGGCGCATGCTTCGCGGCCTTGCTGGGCGACAAGGAAAACGGGAGCTGGCTGTTGACCCCGGAGGCGCCGGTCAAGACCGTCCGCCGTCATTATCGCGGCGACACGCTGGTGCTCGAAACCGAATTCGAGCTGGCCGGCGGTGAACGGGTCGCGTTGATCGATTTCATGCCCGTGATGGAAGAGGACGGCCGGGTTGACCTCGTGCGCATCGTCGAGGGCCGAGGGGGCAGCGTGCCAATGCGCATGGATATGGCGCTGCGCTTCGATTATGGACGCATCGTGCCGTGGGTGCGGCGGCGTGACTATGGCCTGAGCGCCATCGCCGGTCCGGACGCGATGCAATGCCGCACGCCGGTCGAAATGCGCGGCGAGGGCTTCCGCACGGTCGCCAATTTCACCATCACGGACCGTGAACGCATCCCCTTTACGATGACCTGGTACCGCTCGCATCTGAACGAACCGGCCGCGCGCGAGCCCTTTCGCATGCTCGACGAGACGCATGAATGGTGGCGTAAATGGTCGGCGCAATGCACTCACAAAGGCCGCTGGCGCAAACAGGTGATGCGCTCGCTGATCACGCTTAAAGCCCTGACCTACAGTCCCACCGGCGGTATCATCGCTGCCGCCACCACTTCGCTTCCAGAAAAGATTGGCGGCGTGCGCAATTGGGACTACCGCTTCTGCTGGCTGCGCGATGCCACGTTCACGCTCTACGCGCTGCTGGCCTCGGGCTATACCGAGGAGGCGGTCGCCTGGCGTCAATGGCTGTTGCGTTCGATCGCGGGCCAGCCCGAGGAGCTTCAGATCATGTACGGACTGGCGGGCGAGCGGCGCCTGACCGAATCCGAGCTGCCTTGGCTCAAGGGTTATGAGGATAGCCGCCCGGTACGCCTGGGCAACGCCGCCCACGGGCAATTTCAGCTCGACGTCTATGGCGAAATCATGGACGCGTTTTACGCCTCACGCGCCCATTTGGTCGAGCCCGGCGGCGAGGACGCCTGGCGCGTGCAAACCCTGTTGATGAATTTCCTCGAATCTCATTGGAATGAACCCGACGAAGGGATTTGGGAGGTGCGCGGACCGCGCCGCCATTTCACCCATTCGCGCGTGATGGCATGGGTCGCGGCCGATCGCGCGGTCAAAATCGTTGAACGTTACGGCGCCGACGGGCCAGTCGACAAATGGCGCAAGTTGCGCGACGCGATTCACAAAGACGTCTGCGACCACGGCTTCGATCCCAAGCGCAACGCCTTCGTGCAATATTATGGCGCGCAAGGGCTCGATGCCGCGCTTCTGATGATCCCGCTGGTCGGCTTCTTACCCCCCAAGGACCCGCGCGTAATCGCCACCGTCGAGGCAATCCAGCGCGAACTCATGATGGACGGTCTCGTCCGCCGTTACGGCGGCGACTCGACGGTGGACGGTCTCCCGCCGGGCGAAGGCGCCTTCCTGCCCTGTACGTTTTGGCTCGCCGACAATCTGCACATGCTCGATCGTCATGAGGAAGCCAACGAAGTCTTCGAACGGCTGATCGGATTGTGCAACGATGTCGGCTTATTGTCCGAAGAGTATGATTCGGTGCTGCATCGCCAGGTGGGTAATTTTCCGCAAGCCTTTAGCCATGTCGCGCTGGTCAATAGCGCGAATAATCTGACCCAGGCGGAAGGGCCGGCGCGTAATCGCGCGAAACATTGAGCCGCTATTTCGTGTCAAACTCGAAGACCATCTCGCGCGATTGCCTGGCCGCCTCAAGCCGCTCAAGGCACATCGCCACGACCCGATCGGAGGGCCGCTCCTCCAACAGCGCGCGGAATGCGGCGACGGGTGAATGCCCTTCGCGCATGCGTTCAAGCGCCTGCGAAAAACGTTGATAATAGGCGGAATCGACCCCGTCTCCGCCGCGGCCCGCGATTTCAGCGAGCGGCACCAGTTGGTCTTTGCCTTTGACCTTGACCAGTCCGATCTCGCGCGCGACATAAGTGCCGCCCGCCTCCGTCAAAGTCGTGCGATTGACCAGGATCGGGACTTTGAATTGGCGCGTCAAACCTTCGATACGCGAGGCCAGATTGACCGTATCGCCGATTACGGAATAGTCGAAATGACGGTCGCCGCCGAAATTACCCACCACGGCCTCACCAGTCGCAATCCCAATTCCAATGCCAAGGTCTTTGAAACGTTCGTCATGCTGGCGCAGGCGCTCGAGTTCCTCGAGCATCCGCAGTGCGCATTCGACTGCCCGGCGCGCCGGATTACGCACGTTCATCGGCGCTCCCCAGAACGCCATGATGCCGTCGCCCATGAGCTTGTCGACCACTCCTCCGGTCTCGAAGATCACGTTGATCATCGCGGTCATGTAGGTATTGAGTAGTGCGACCAGCGGCTCGGGTTCGGAACGTTCGGCCCGCGCGGTGAAGTTGACGATGTCGGAGAACAGGATGCTGAGATGGCGGCGCTCGCCACCCAGGCGCAGCCCCGCGGGATTATCCACCACCGACGCGATCACGTCCGGATTGAGGTAGTGCTCGAAGGCGAGCCGCAGATGGCGCTTCTCCAGACCTTCAGTCGCGTAGCGGTAGCTCACGACCGCCAGATGGGTCGCCACCAGCGTGATCAACGGAAAAACGACGCCAATCAGGATTTGGTAATGATACAGCCAGTAGCTGGCGGCGATGAAAAACCCCGCCGCTAGCACGATCGCGAACACAAAGCTCGCGATCGCACTGATCAAGGCCGCGGCCACCGTGATCGTCACGCCCAACGCGATTCCGATCCATTCGTCGATCACTTCCAACGCCCCGGAACGGTGGATGATGTCGCCGCGCAAAACCGTGTCGGCGGCGGTCGCCTGGATTTCAACCCCCGGAAAATCGCCACCCATCGGCGTCACGAAGCGATCGCCGAGGGCATGGCCGGTGACACCGACAAACACGATCTTGCCACGCAGTTTGCCGGGCGCAACGCGATGATTGATGATATCGGCGACCGAGTAATGCGGAATCGTGCCGGCGCGCCCGCGAAAATGGATCATCATATGACCCAGCTCGTCCACCGCGATGGGCACGTTGCCAATCGCAATCCGCCCGACCCCCGCCGGCCCAAGCTGGAGGCTCAGCGGCGCATGATTGGCCGCGGCATCCACCACGGCCAGGAACAGCGGCACACAATAGCGGCCGTTGAAATCCACCACCGCTGGATACGAGCGCATCAGCCCGTCGCTGTCGGCATCGATATCGACATAGGCCACGCCCGCCGCCGCCCGATTCAGCACTGGCACTGGCGGCAAATAGGCGCGCGCCTTCAGCAGCATGCGATCGGAAGCACCCGGCGCCCGCACAACCAGATTGTAGGCGAGCGGCGGCGGCTGCCGCATTTGTTTGCTGTAGCCCGATAAATCAACCTGGCCAGTTTCCTCAATCTGATGGCTGTTGAAAGCATAACCGAGATAGGTGGCGCCCTGCGCTTTGATCGCGTCCGCGAAGGCGCCGTCGTTACTCGTGCCCAGGATTTTACGGGTCTGGTCGCCGCCGAGCCCCACCGCGTCCAACCGCTTAAGTAGCGCCGCGCGCTCCTCATCGTTGGAGTCGCGTTCGCTGAACAGCATGTCGAAACCGATGACGGCGACGTGATCGGCGCGCAACGCCGAGACCAGCCGCGCTTCGACGCCGCGCGGCCACGGCCAGCGACCCAGTTCAGCGATGCTCTTGTCGTCCACCGCCGCGATCACCACCTCGCCGGTAGGACGTGCCGTTCCGCGCAGATAGTAGATGCGCAGATCCGAAGCTCTGAGCGTCAGAAACTCCAGAAAGGCCGGATGCCGAGTTTTGTAGAAAGTGACCAGAATCACCGTCAGCAGGCCAACGGCAATGGTCTTTAGCGCGGTCGTACGCCGCCTGCTAGCTCTCTTCGAAGCCATCTGGTTAGGGTCGCGAGCTTAGCGCCCGCGTACGCCAGACGCCAACCGGCCCATGCGTCAGCGACGGCGCGCTGGATGGCCCAAGCGAAGAAATGTTGCGCGATGCGACTCCGCCAACAGTCGCCCCACCTTTGATCTTCGCAAGCTTATTGAGAAGCGCTCACGGCAGCCCTGTGGCTGGGGCCGCCGAAGCCACCTGCGGCACCGTAGCCACCCACTACGCCGGCTGCGATCACTCCGGCTCCGAGGATGGCGCCGCTGAAAGCCGGGACGGCGCTTCCGGTGGCCACGCCGGCGACCGCACCCCCGCCAGCCGCCGAAGAAGTCAGCAATGCGGTGGCCGGAAGCGGCGCCAACGCGCATGGCACGGTGGTCTTATGACCCGCCGTAACCGTGACTGGAGCCGCACCCGGGTTGGTCGGGTTGCTTACTTGAACCGTACCGTCATAGACGGACACATCGGTGAACTCCCGGCACTTTTTGTATCCCTTGCGCTTGATACCGTTTTGAAACGAGGTGTCGTACATGGTGCCGCGTGCGGAAGCCACCGCATTGGGCGTATTCACGTCGAAGTTGGGCGGCGTGCCCGGTGTGACTTTTACCAGCGAACGCACCAGTCCACCCAGTAAGCCGATCCGAGTGCTGGTCCGTGTGCCACCGGCCGCCAAAATCTGCTGATCGATCACCAGGGAACTCAACTCGGTTAATTCCAACTGGCTGTTGTCGGTCAGCGTGATCGTGGCGCGGCCGTTCGAAGCGGTAACCACGCGGTCGCCAACGTCGATGGGCATCCCGTAGGTGGCGTTGATCGTGGCCGGGCCGCGAATAACGTGTACGCCGCCGCTAATCGCGGTAATCGAACCGGCGGCGGTTTGCGCCGCTGCGAGCGACGCTAGCGATGTGAGCGAAAGCGCAAGACAGGCGAAAGCACTCACAATTATAGCTATCGCCTTTGAGATGGGTCTCGATGGCACGATAAGGTATTCGCCGTTCGGGGCCAAGTATAAAACCCTTATCGTGCCGTCGCCATTTATGTCAACTGTTTTAACGAAATTACGGCTACAGAAGTCAACTCTTTGCCTATTCAGGCGTGCATTAGCTGTAATTATCGAACCACCCCCAACAGCCATTATATCAGGTGTGACAACTCGCGTTCGAGAATGGCCAAATTCTCGCATGCCACGAGCGTGCTGACGGCGCGCCCATATTGCGCGATCACACTGTCGCCGGTGTTCCAGCGGGCCGTCGGCTCGGGATTGAGCCAAATCACCGCGCGGCAACCTGCCGTAATCTGGCGCATCAGGTCGGCCCGCGATGGGCGTCGGTTGTTGCGTCCGTCGCCCATAATCAGCATCACCGTGGCGCGACCGAGCAATTCGGCGCGCCGCGCCCACAGCTCACCCAGCACGTGGCCAAAATCGGAACGGGCGTAAAGATCGAGCGGTGGCGCCATCGTCACGTGCCCCTGTTCGAAACCGGCCTCGGCCAGATGATCAATAAAAACGAAGCTCCTGACCCGACGAAAGCAAAAGCGCGCGCCGGCCGTCAGTTCAAGCATCAAGGCTGAGGCGTATTTGACCGAACCGGAAACGTCAGCGAGCAAGACCAGGTCGATATGGCGAGGCCGGCGCGCGCGCATCCTTAATTCCGCCAACGCGCCGCCGCGCTGAATTGCCGCTCTGATGGTGCGGCGAAAATCCAGGCGCCCCGTTTTTGCGAGATGCAGGCGGCGCGAGACGCGCACCCGAAATTGTCGCAGCAGCGGCGCGAGCGCCTCGCGTGCCATCTCGTAGTCAAGGTCGGAATACGATGCGAAGGGCATGCGTTCCGCCGTCCGCTGCCGGTTTTGGCGCCACGCCGCGCTTTCCAGCTCACCGCTTTCCGTACTTGCGTGGGTGGGCCGCGGCGCCGTTGGTAC
>JBOHWL010000039.1:0-11419 GCA_050736615.1 Binataceae bacterium (SeqCode)
TAAGCTGGGTCAGGTTGGAATCGAAGCCAAAGCGGTAATCGTCGGAAGTCACATCCATGCCTTCCGCCTGCGCGCATCGCGCGGCCGATGAAATCGGCTGGTAACGGCGCAGCGAAGGCAAAAACGCGTAGACGCTTTCCGGCCTGGTGAGATCTGTGTGGGAAATAGTCAATGTTGCATTATACTTTTCCTGTTCCGGCTCGACCGTCATTACCCATTCAGTATAGAACTTGCCCGCGGCTCCGGGGATCGTGAAGGGAATGCCAGGATCAGTATTGAAACTCAACTGACGATATACGATCGCGTCCGCCGAACAGTTGATACTGCCGTAACTGTCCTCGGTACATCCCGTCCCGTTTGTATCGACCACTAAATGCGGCAGATAGCGATACCACATGTCGGCGAGAACTTCCCATCCTTTATGAGGCCCGGCCGGATTCGGGAATGGCTGGCCGGCGGTATAATTGCGCAGAGTCAGCCCGCCGTCGGGCAGTTCAACCACTTTCACCTGAGGCGAATACTTCTCGGTGGCGTCCTGATAATTCCGGGGTAACGGGTAAATGGTGGTTGGCCCGACTTCGATCTGGACGTCCCGCGGCATTTTCCAAAAGTAAGTACCCTCGAAGAACTTGACCATGCCGTCAGGCATGAATTGTTGGTATTGCCGCCAATTCTCCATCGTGATGGTTGTGCCGGCCGGGATCGTGGCGGGAGCGGCTTTGTCCGCGTGCGCGGTTGAATTCGTATTCGTGGCGGTTTGCGCGAAGGCGATTGCGGCGACTAACGAAAAAAGCGTGAAAAAAGCTAATCCGCGTGCAAGCTTCAACACTGGCCTATTACCTTTCCACAACGCCGTCGCTGAAAGCGGCGGCGCACATGTTCATTCCTTGCGCGAGCCGTAACTGACCGCCAGTCCGGCACGCGCATCCTGCTGAATGCCGTACTGGGGAATCGGGTAGCGCAGGCCATTGCTGGACAGCCGTTTCAGCCCTTCGATGGTCTTCGGCAAATAATGCGGTGGCAGAGCCATCAGCAGTTCGTCATCGAGCACGCCGCCATAGCGGCGCTCGGCGAAACAAGGAATCGACAGGCTGGGTTCCCCGGTCTTGAGCGCGCGTCCCCAGGAGTCGGCACAGGCCGACTCGCCCACCACGCCCCATGCGAACTTGCGATACCCAGCCCACTGCAGCCCGTTGATAAAAATGATCATCTGGCCGGGCGTGGCATACATGAGCACGATATCGGGTGGATCGAGCCGGCCGGAGGTAAGCGGTGAGACCGCCATCGCGGTGTATTTCCCATACGGCACCGTGTCCATCGCATGCTGATGAGCGGAGGAATCCTCCAGCGTTGAGTACCATACCCCGGCCATGTTTTTGCCCGAGAGCCATTCGCCGTCTTGCGGATGAAGCCCGATCACCGCGCCGCACTGCGCACCCACCAGGTCTTTTTGCGTGATGCCGACGGTAAAGCCAAGGCGCGCGGCCTGCGCGACTATCTGGTCGGTGGTGTAGATCGATTTGGGCCGGCGGATTTTCGGAACCGCCTCCATTTCCTCGATCGTGGTGAATAGCTTCATCCCGATCGGGGTGGTTCGCAGGCGTAGCAGACGATTGAGATCGTCGACCATTTGATTCCAGTCGTAGGATTGCGGCGTTGGTGCGGACGTCGCGGCGTCAGTCGTATTTTCAGCCATTGAATCGCGTCCTCCGTGAAAATGCCGGAACGGCTTGTGCGAGATCGAGGGCCGCGCTTTAAGCCGTCAGGCCTTCAAACGGGTTATAGCGACAAATGCCGCCGAGGGTCCAACGCGCTTAATCAAAGGAAGAAACGGCCAGCTCCGAGATTTGACTCGAAGCGGTGTGCGGACGCAGCGCGAGGCGATTACGGTCCAGCGTATTCGACGACCGAATAGAAGGCATTGCGTCCGGTATGATCGAAACTGAGCGTTGGCGTCATCATTTTCATGACGGCGGTTTTCACCGCCTTGGCCCATTTCCAGATAAACCCATTGGGCAGCCTGAGCTCGATTTCCTGTTCTTTCCCCGAGACCGGGTCAAGATGCGGCGCCAGTCTCACGTCCAGAATGCCGGGAATTGAAAACCCGCTATTGCAGCCGGCAACCTTCATTGTGATCGGCACGAATTGAGGTTCCCAAGCGTCGGTGATTATTGAAGCGAATAGGGCAAAGGGACCGCTGCCGCCCGCTTTGCCGTAGACAATCGCGCTCAGCGCCTCCCGCTGCGCGGGCGAAGCCGACTCATCGATATACACCGCCATCGAGCCGTTCCCCTCATGAATCGCGCCTGGCCATGAACCGGCGAAGACGAATTTGAGTCCATCCAGACGGGCATCGGCATAATGGCCGGAGCGTATATGCATTCCGACCAGCGCCTGGCAAAAGCCGCCAGTGGGAAAGCCGTTGAAATTGCAGGGACAGCCGAAGTCACAGTTGCAGCTTTCGATATAATCCGCTTCGAGCCGCCAGGATACGTTCTCCATGAGAGTGCCTCACACTATTCTTTATCGAGTTCGTTGAGTATCAACGGAAAGACCTGGCGCGGCGCATCTTTGCCGAGAAAAATATCCAGATGGCCGTAATTCGGCAGGATGTGCAGCGCATGACGATTGGCCTGCAAACGGTCGAAGTATGCGAACGTTTCGCGTTGGCCCTCGGGTAGGAAACAATGATTGTTGGCGCCGGCAAAAAACACGAAACGCGCATCGGTTTGTGGCGGTTGTGCGAGATAGTCGGCGGGCAGGCCTGGCAGACCGTCGACCGATATCAGATGGCCGGCGTCAACGCAGCGAAACATCTGCTCGAAAAAGCTGATCGGAACCTTGGCGAATTCCCGTGAAATCCACTGATGCGTGGCGGGATTCAGATTGACATGGTCCCAGAGGGTCGGATGCCCCACGCCGTAAGTGAAGCTGACCAGGCGGCATACGGTGTTGTCGCATTCATGATGGGTGGCGCGAACCATCGCGGTAATAAGTTTCGCAGTCACCGTCGGCGCGTCGACACCCCATTGCGGGTCGAGATAGTTGACCAGACGCTTCATCAGTGGGAGTGTCACGCGGTATTTTACGCGAGTAATCGCGGGAATGCGTATATACAGCGAGACGGCGTTACTGACTATGGTCTTGACCGCGGGTAGCAGTCCGGCGACCGCCGACATCATGAAGCTGGTCGAGCCCTGGCAATGGATTACCGCCTTCAGCGTCCTGGCCCCAGTGGACGACTGAATTGTCTCGATGGCCCGAGGATGGTCGTAAAGCGCCGCCTTATCCAGGGTCCATTCGTTGGCCGGAAGGTCAATACTCGCGCGCCAATTCTCCAGCCACACGTCGTACCCGCGCTCGAGCAACGCCTGAACGAAGGTTGTCGCAATTGGCGGACGAAACAGATTCGCCCGCACCCCCGCTCCATGCACGACGATAACCGGCCCGCGCGTAGGTGGCATCTGACCACGAATGTGAATCAGATTGAGCCTCATGCCGTCGCCGGCGGTGAAGGGCACGGTTTCTTCGGATATTTGCGCGAAAGCCGCCATGCTAATCCTCCGATATGCGCGCCGCGCTGAACTCACTGGAGCGGGTTTCAGTTAATGCGCGGCGGGCCGTTCCTGAAAATACGGACGCACAAACACCTCCCATAGGGTGCCAAAAAAGGCCTTGCCGAAGCGTTCGAGCGCCGCGATCTTTTCACTGGAGCTGTTGGTGCCGGTCACCCGGAACGTGGTGAGCTGATGCATGAAATCCCGCATCAGGATGTGCACAATGCCAGTGGCTATTATCACACCGTCGCGGGAATGACCCTCGCGGACAACGGTATACAGGGTGCTGGTGGCGCCCCACACGTCGAAACGTCCATGGTCGCGAACGTCTTTGAAGCCGTCGAGCAGATAGGGTCGGCCGTCAACCCCGGTGAACGGCAACGCGTAGAGCATTTTGCGCTGAAAAAGCTCGTCGCCCTGGACGAACAGATTGAAGATGCCATTGGTTACCGGCACACCGTCCGGCCCGGTCAACGGATCGACTCGCACGACCCCGTTGGCAACAGCGGTATGGTTCGCGTCGGCGAGGAACCGGTCGAGATCGTCAGTCGCAATAGTCAGAGTGAATTCCATTATCATGCCGGATCGCCGGCCGGCATGCTCAGCGCCGGTATAATCGTCCGGTGGTTGCCATCCTTTGACCCCAAACCCCTGCATCGTTTCGGTGAAATTGATACCGATGGCGGGAGTTTGCGGGAGCGTGGTGCCGCCAGCCGGAATCGTGATTTTCGCGACCGGATCGATAATGGGCGTAGCCTCCGCTCGTTCGGGCGCCTGCCAGTTCGGGTCGCCCTTGAGCTTGCGAATCGCGACCTCGATGTTGCGCTCGGTGACCGCGGCGATCGTGTGCGATGGATTGACGCCGGTGGCGGCTGGCAGAATCGAGCCGTCAAGCACGTACAATCCTGGATAGCCGTGGACCTCGCCATCGGGATTGGTCACTCCGCCGTTGGGCGATTCCGCCATCACACAACCGCCCAGGTTGTGGACCGTGACGGGCACGTGCAGCAGATGCCAGAACGGGTTTTCGACCGGTTTGCCGTGCAGCGCGCCGGCGACATCGTCGATCAGGCGGGATTCGAGGCTGTATAGTGGCAGATTGGCGGACGTGTCCCACTTGATCTTCAACGCATGCGTCAGCGGATTCAACTCGATTATTCCATTAGCGCTGTCGCGGCCCATGGCGAGAAACACCATCGTGTTGTCGCGGTTGGAGCTCTCGCCGATTTTTCCCCTCGCCGCCCGCAATAACTCATTGCGCAGTCCATCGAAGCCGCTGATGGGTTGGCTACTCAGCGATCCAGCCCCCGGATTGAGCACCTGCAGAAGCCCGCCAATCTCTTTGGGATATCCACCCTCTTCGAGAATGAACCAGTTACGCACGCCATCGTGCGTGCTGTCGAAAACGATGCCGGTGGTGATGGTAGGACCTTCAGCGGGTTTTATCGCATCGGCGGTGTCAAACGCGAAGGCGAGGAAATCGCCATTGCCAGAGTAATTGCGGCCCAAGCGATCGCTCAGATTTGGCAGGCATTTGTATTCGTCGCGGCATCTGAGGAGTAGTTCCGTCGAATTAACCGCGCCACAGCAGATAAAGACGCGCGCAGCTTCAGTTTCGCCCTGCTGTCCGCCGGCGCCATGATTGATAAAACTGACGCGGTAGCCGGCTGGCGAGGGCTCAATCTTCACCACCTCGCATTGAACCGTTACGTCGGCGCCATGACGCTCGGCGATTGCAAGATAATTCAAGTCCAGCGTGTTCTTCGCGTGATAGTTGCAGCCGATATCGCATTCACCGCAATAGCGGCAGCCGTACTGCTCGATGCCAAACTTGTTACGATGTAAATTGTCGGGATCGCCGAGGTCCACAGCGAGATTCGGATAACAGAATTGAGCGCCGCGCCCGAGGCTCTCCGCCGCATGCCGCATCGCGTCGGCTTTGGGCGGTGCGCCGCGGCGGCCGGCGGTAATCGGGGTGATATCCAGCATGTAGGCGACCAGGTCATAGTAAGGGTCGAGCGTCGCGCGGCTGTACCAAGCGGGCCATCCCGATGCGAATACGGAGGGTGTCGGCCGCAACTGAACGTTGGCGTAGATAAGTGAGCCGCCGCCATAACCCGCCCCCTGCACGACCATCATTTGTTCAAAGGGCTTGACGTCGAACAGCCCTTGCTTTTCACTCCACAGCCAGCCGTCCAGCGGATCGTGCCAGTTGCGGGGAAAGCTGCCGCGTGCGTAGCGGCGGCCACGTTCGAGGACACCGACGCGCTGTCCCGCCTGAGTGAGCCGGCAAGCCGACACCGCTCCACCGAAACCTGTGCCAATCACGAGCGCGTCATATCTCGTCTGCATGGGCCCCCTCCCGGCGCGTTGAGACGTTCGCTTTCGCTATGATTTAGAGTACCTTTACTATTTCGTCAAATCGCCGCCAAAGCAAGTCGTCGCGCGCATACAATTCACAACGCAAGCCAACGCTTCGCATCGTGGACAACCAGGAGCTTGGGTCCACCGCAATGAGGCGCTGAAAGCAAAATGATCAGGAAATTCCGCAGTGTGGACAAAAAACCATTCCGCGCCAACTTCGGCCCAGCGTTAGTTGACAGTTCTGCTCCACTTCGATAACGCTCGCGACATTAGACGCACCAGATGTGACTACACTGGACCTTGGCCACATTGCCGATCTTTATTTCGCGCGCTCGCGCAACTTGTGAGGCTTCAAACTTATGCTGGTTCAATTTCGTGATCCGCGCCTGTCGATGTGGCAATCCGCGATGGACGAGGTGCTGCATGGAACTTCAGGCAATAAGCTCCAATGGAGACCGCGCGATGGTCTGGACGACATGGGCAGGAACGGAGACCTGTTGCGGGAGGTTGCCCGCCATTGCGCGGCGCTCTTCGAAGGACTTCCGCTTGCGCACATGTTGCAGGCCGGCACCGCGATTGAGAGATTCCTCCGGCTCAAACCGCCGGCCTCCGTCAGAGACACGCTTTGTTACTGTTCCGCGGCATATCTGAAAATGGCTGACGCGCGCTTGCGCGATGATGCGGCGGCGATTGCGCAAATCGGCGCCGAACTGAAAAGGTTCGGCGAATGCGACCCTTGTTATGGTGAGGCACTAGAGAGATATATCGAGTATTTCCGGCTGCACCGCGAGTCGATTCCCTATCGTTCGTACTCGCGCCTGACCGACTCCGTCGAGGCCCTGCCGGATAACTGTACGCTGGCGATCGTGGGTGATTGGGGCACGGGTCAAGCGGCGGCCAGAGCGGTGCTCGAGCGAATCGCCGGCCATAAGCCGGATATCGTGATCCATCTCGGCGACATTTACTATTCGGGTACGGAGTACGAAGCGGATAATTATTTTTTGCGGCCGTTCACGCAAATATTCAACGTGGCTGATTTCAAGCGGGGCGCGCCGCGCGTGTTCACGATGGCGGGCAATCATGACATGTATTCGGGTGGCAAAGGCTATTACTGGCTGCTCGACCAAATCGGCCAACAGCGCAGCTTCTTTTGTCTCAGAAATAGCCACTGGAGCATGGTCGCGGTGGATACCGGCATCAACGATTACGACCCGTTCACCGTCAATAGCAACACCACGACGCTCAAAGATTCGGAACTGTCATGGCTGAAGGACAAGGTGAACAACGCCGGCGACGCCCGCACCATACTGCTTTCGCATCATCCGCTTTTCAGCGCTTACGAGCGTATCGACGGCAAGGCGGTCAACGAACCCTTGCACGCGCAAGTGAAGGAACTCCTGCCGCATATCACCGCATGGTACTGGGCGCACGAACACAACCTCGTGCTCTATCGCGAATATCTCAACATTCATGCGCGCTGCGTCGGGCACGGCGCTTTTCCGGTTGCGGTTGGAGAAATTGGACAGCCGCATTCCGATGTGCCGCTTTTCCGCGAGATCCGCCTGCGCGAAGACCATGGCATTTACACACACGGCTTCGTAATCCTGGGCGTCAACGGAAAACGAGCAATTGCCGATTATTATCAGTGCGACGCCAACGGCAATGAGGAGAAGATGTACTCGGAGCCGCTCGATCAGTTGCCTTGAATTCCGAGCGCGACGCGCGATTCTCAATTACCGGCCAAGCCGTTCCCGATTTTGTCCATTTCGGCGCGGCCGCGATTACATGCGGCGTGTCCTTGGTGCGGATATCCGGGATTCCGCCACGCTCGAATTGGAACGTTTGCGGCAACCGCCGGACGAACGTCAAAACCTGACGTTTCGGACCACACCCGAGCTTCACCACTCTTCGCCGGCCGCATACTCCAGCGGGCGCAACGAGCCGTAAATAGTCACCAACGCGAGCACCCCCATTGGCAGCGTCAAGCTCAAAAGGTTGATGCGATCGGTGAGGACAGCGCCAGCAACTCCGCCGGCCAAATACACCAGCCACAGCGAAAATGTGAGCCCGGCACGACGCAGCGAAGGCTGGCGGAGAGATGCGGCCAGTACTCTGCGCAGCCGCCGGCGCGACTTGCGCCTGAGCACGCGTTCGCGCAGCCAGAATAGGTATGCCGAAAAAGATTCGGCGAACTTCACCAGCGATCCCGTGACGAAGGTGGTGTAGGCATTGAGGCCGCCGACTTTGCGAACGGCCACGTTCTGCATCCCCATCGCGACTGTCAACAGCGCGACCATGAGAAAAAATTTGCCGGCCGGCTGTCGCGGAATCACCGGCATGAAATTGTGCCCGCTGCCCTGCCATAAGAAGATTCCGATCAACAGTAGTTCGAGCATGATGATCGCGGGAAACGGCGCACGTAAAATTTTGCGCTCTTCCGCGTCCGCCACCACCACGCCCAGCAACAGGCCAAAAATGAAAGTAAGTATCGGCCATCCGCGCCGCGCACAGCCCGCCCATTGCATTCGCGAAAGATGGCGCGCCAGTGCGACCGTATTTCCGCTCATATGCGCGACATAGATTTGGTAAAGGGTGATATACCCGACCAGATCGACGAAACCAGCCGCCCACGTCAGCAATAGAGCTATCCAGACTTTCTGCAGGACGTCGAACGGACTTGCCGGGCGCAATAGGTTACTCCGGGCCGACGAAAACGGCGACGGCGCACTTATTTATTCTGATGGGCGCGAGAAAAGAAACCCGCGCCCATCAGAATTGCGGCATCAGTGAGCGCCCGGAGGCCAGCGAGCGGCGCGCGGTTCGATCACGCTGCGCGCCCATTCCAAATGGCGGCCTGGATCTGGTGCCGGCGCTAGGCGGCGTCGGCGCCGGCGGTTTTCATATCGTTGAACGCGAAATCCAGCTTCTCGCCGGATAGGCCGACGTGAACCTTGCCGCCTTTGGCGAGCCGGCCGAACAGCACCTCATCGGCGAGCACGCGTGCAATTTCAGTTTCGATCAGCCGTCCGAGCGGACGTGCGCCAAAACGCGCGTCGTAGCCATGCTCGGCCAGCCATTTGCGCGCCGCTTCCGAGATGCTCAGGGCAACTTTCTGCGCCTTCAAACGGTCGTTCAACTCCGCGATAAATTTGTCGACCACCCGCTCGATCACCGGCAGGGGCAGCGGTGCGAACTCGATCGTGGCGGAGAGCCGGTTGCGGAATTCCGGACTGAACATCCGTTCGATGACGCTCTTGGGCGAACCGCTGCTCATCGCGGCGCCAAAACCGATCATCTGGCGCGCCAACTCCTGTGCGCCCGCATTGGTGGTCATCACGATGATCACGTTGCGGAAATCAGCCTTGCGCCCGTTGTTATCGGTCAGGGTCGCATGGTCCATCACCTGGAGCAAAATATTGAACAGGTCTGGATGCGCCTTTTCGATTTCGTCAAGCAGCAGCACGCAGTGCGGCGTCTTGTTGACGGCGTCGGTGAGCAGTCCGCCCTGATCGAAGCCGACATAGCCCGGGGGCGCGCCGATCAGCCGCGAGACGGTATGGCGCTCCATGTATTCGCTCATATCGAAGCGCAGGAACTCCACGCCCATCACCTTGGCTAACTGCCGCGCGACCTCGGTCTTGCCGACGCCGGTCGGACCCGCGAACAGAAACGCGCCGACCGGGCGGTCCGGATGAGCCAGGCCCGAACGCGCCATTTTGATCGCATGGGCGACCGCCTCAAGGGCGGCATCCTGTCCGTAGACCGCGCCCTTCAGTTCCGTTTCGAGATTTTGCAGGCGTGAGCGATCCGACGATGAAACCGTGCGTTCCGGAATTTTCGCCATCCGCGCCACCGTGCGCTCGGAATCGCGCGCGCCGACCGTGACCACCTCGCCGTTCCTCGCCCGCAGATGAGCGGCGACGCCGGCCTCGTCCATTACGTCGATTGCCTTGTCGGGCAGGAAGCGGTCGTTGATATAGCGGGCGGAAAGCTCGACCGCGGCGCGGATCGCGGCCGCCGTATAGCGCACGTTGTGATGCTTTTCGTAATGGGATTTGAGGCCGTTAAGGATCTGTACCGTCTCGTCACGCGTCGGCTCCAGCACGTCAATCCGCTGAAAGCGGCGGCCGAGCGCCTTGTCGCGATCAAAAGAGCGCTTGTACTCCTGGTACGTGGTCGAGCCGATACAGCGTAGTTCGCCTGAGGCGAGCGCCGGCTTGAGCAGATTTGAGGCGTCCATGGTCGAGCCGGAAGCCGAGCCCGCGCCCACGATCGTATGAATCTCGTCGATAAACAGCACGATGCGGCGATTGCCGGTCGCGGCCTTGATCACCGCTTTCAACCGCTGTTCGAAATCACCGCGAAAGCGCGTGCCCGCCAGCAGCGCGCCCATGTCGAGCGCGAAAATCTGCACGTCCTTGAGCGCGTCGGGCACCTTGCCTTCATGCACCGCCAAGGCGAGGCCTTCGGCCAAGGCGGTCTTGCCGACGCCCGCTTCACCGACAAACACCGGGTTGTTCTTGCGCCGCCTGAGCAGCACGTGGATGGCACGTTCGACTTCGCTTTTACGCCCGATCAGTGGATCGATTTTGCCATTGGCGGCGCGCTCGGCCAGATTGATCGCGTAATTCTTGAGGGCTTTGGCGGGCGAGAGCTTGGGTGCGCCTTCGTCCCCGTCCGCCTCGGCGCCGCTCTCGGACTCCTCGTCGCCCGCACCATGCACCTCGTGATCCTCGTCGGCGCCATTCTTCGAGACGCCATGCGAAATGAAGTTGATCACGTCGAAGCGGGTCACCTCTTGCTCCTGCAACAAATAGACCGCCTGCGATTCACTTTCCTGAAAAATGGCGACGAGCACGGCCGAGCCATTGATTTCCGCACGTCCCGCGGACTGCGCATGCAAAGCCGCGCGCTGCAGGGCGCGTTGCACACCGGTCGCATAATGGGGCTGGAGATGCTCGCCGCGCGGCAGCCGCTCGACTTCATCGTCGAGGTATTTCTGCAATTTCTTGCGCAGCGCGTCGAGGTCGGCGCCGCAATGCCGCAGGATGTTACTGGTGGTCACGTCATGCAGCATCGCGTACAGCACGTGCTCGAGGCACACGTATTCATGGCGGCGGTTTAGCGCTTCTGTCATGGCGAGCTGCAATGTTATCTGCAGTTCGCGGCTGATCATTACTCCCGAAGACGGCATCGCGGGCTCAGGCCTCCCGGCGCAACCGGCACAACGGCGGCGCCATGTCGTCGCCGCAAACGGTCATTCCTTTTCCATCACGCACTTGAGCGGATACTGGCTTTCGCGCGCGAGTTCCTCGACCGTGCGGACTTTGGTTTCAGCGATTTCGAACGGATAAACGCCGGCAATGCCCATACCGTTTTGGTGCACGTGCAGCATGATCCGGGTCGCCTCGGCATGCGGCTTACGGAAGATCGACTTGAGGATTTCGACCACGAACTCCATCGGAGTGTAGTCGTCGTTGAGCAGGATGACTTTATAC
>JBOHWL010000040.1:0-10250 GCA_050736615.1 Binataceae bacterium (SeqCode)
CGGAACCAACCGGCGCTGAGGTCAGGCAGAGATGGTTGAAGGAGTTCTCGCCTACGATTCCGTGATAGCAACGCCGGTCATTTGGAGCGGGTGATCGGTTTCGAACCGACGACCTCGTGCTTGGCAAGCACGCGCTCTACCAACTGAGCTACACCCGCTCGCTCCGCGCCCGCGACGCTTGGCCGCGCCCCTTAGCCAAGATTCCTCTTCAAGCCCATGCGGCCGCCCAGCGCCGACGCCGCAACAAGACGATCGGTTTATCCGTCCGGCGCGCGCTTGTCAAATCGCCGCACGCTTGCCTACACCACCCCGTGATTTCTGCCTGAGGACGGCCGCCGTGCGCACGAAGTAGTCGATACCCGACCAGACCGTCACGGCCATCGCAATCCATAGCACGAACATGCCCGCGGCGAAGAAATCAACATGGAAATAGGTGTAGTGAATCAACAGCCCCTGCACCGCGATCGACTGCAGGACCATCTTGTATTTGCCGAGTTCCTCGGCCGCCATGATGCGGCCCTCCGAGGCGGCGACCGCGCGCAGCCCGGTCACCATCAGCTCGCGCGCGACCAGCACCACGACCATCCAGGCGGGCACATGCGGTTCGCGATGGATGCCGGCGAGCATGATTAGAACCGACAAAACCAGCAGCTTATCCGCGAGCGGGTCGAGAAATTTGCCGAGGGTGCTGCCGGAGCCGTAATTGCGGGCGACATAACCGTCGAGGAAATCAGTTATCGTGGCGATGAAAAACACCACTGCCGCAATGATCGAAGGCACCGGTGCCGGGAAGAACAGTAGATAGATCAGCACCGGCACGGCCGCGATGCGCAGCAGGGTGATCAGATTGGGCGTGGTATACGTCACGGCTGACTTCGGAGCGTGCGTTTTTGTTCCGTTTTGTACGAAATTGACCGCTTTGATTCGACAATATGGCATCCATATCCGTCGAGCAATCGGGGCGCTTGGCGGTGGCTTATGGCGGCCTTCGCGCTCCCAACACGTTGTTGGCCGACCCACCGGAGCCCGTCGCGCCGGCCGCCGCCGCAGTGTTATATTTTCAGTGAAATAGCGCCGGGTCAGAGGGCGTCTACAGATAACCGGTCCGTTCCGCGAGTGCGCCATGATCAAAGACGATTCACCATTGCACAGCGATTTCCTCGTCATTGGCGGCGGTATCGCGGGAATGATGTTCGCGCTCAACGCTTCCGAGCACGGCAGCGTCACGGTGTTGACTAAAGCGGCCAGCGATGAAGCCAATACGGCCTATGCCCAAGGCGGTATCGCCAGCGTTTGGAGCGTGGACGACTCCTTCGAGTCGCATATCGAGGACACGTTGCGCTGCGGCGCGGGCTTATGCGATCGGGCCGCGGTCGAGGCGATTGTGCGCGACGGCCCCGCCGCGGTACGTGAACTGATCGCTCTGGGCACGCACTTCACCCGCGTCGAAGAGGGCGGCGAGGACGAATACGATCTGGGGCGCGAGGGCGGCCATAGCCATCGGCGTGTGCTGCACGCACAGGACCTCACTGGACGGGAAATCATGCGCGCGCTGGGTGCGGCGGCGCGGACCCGCCCGAATCTGCGCGTGATGGAAAATCATGTCGCCATCAATCTGTTGATGGAGCGGCGCGCCGACGATCAACCGGCCGCGTGCTGGGGCGCCTACGCCCTGGAAAAGGCCACCATGGCGGTGCGCAAATATGTCGCGCGCGCCACCTTGCTGGCGACCGGCGGCGCCGGCAAGGTTTATCTCTACACCACCAATCCCGATATAGCTTCCGGCGACGGGGTGGCGATGGCGTATCGGGCCGGCGCGCCGATTGCCAACATGGAGTTCTATCAGTTTCATCCGACCTGTCTGTACCATCCGGCGGCCAAGTCGTTTTTGATTTCGGAGGCCTTGCGCGGTGAAGGCGCCATCCTGCGCCTGCCCGACGGCACGCCCTTCATGAAGCGCTATCATCCGGACGCCGAGTTGGCGCCGCGTGACGTGGTGGCGCGCGCGATCGATTCCGAAATGAAGCGGCTCGGGCTGGACTGCGTTTATCTTGACATCAGCCATCGCGAACCGGCTTACATCCGCGAGCGGTTCCCGAATATCTACAAGCGATGCTTGAGCTTTGGCTTTGACCTGAGCCGAGCGCCGATTCCGGTGGTGCCGGCGGCGCATTATATGTGCGGCGGCGTCGTCACGGACCTGATGGCACGCACCGCGATCGCGCGCCTTTACGCGGCTGGCGAGGTGGCGATGACCGGCCTGCATGGCGCGAACCGGTTGGCTTCCAATTCGCTGCTCGAAGCGGCCGTCATGGGCCGGCGGGCGTTCGCCGACGCGCGTGAAAAGATGCGTGATGATCGGCTGTCGCCGCCGGAATTTCCAGAATGGGATCCGGGTCACGCGATCAAGAGCGAGCAGCGCGTGCTGATTACTCATAGCTGGGAAGAAATCCGGCGTTTGATGTGGAACTACGTCGGCATCGTGCGCAGCGACCGGCGCCTTGATCGCGCGATGCGCCGTATCCAGATGCTCAAGGAAGAGATTCACAGCTACTACTGGGACCATCTGCTCGACTCCGATCTGATCGAGCTGCGGAACCTGGTGACGGTGGCGGAGCTGGTGGTGCGCTGCGCGATGACGCGTAAGGAGTCGCGCGGTCTCAACTACAATATCGATCATCCCGATCACGATGATTGTAATTGGCTGCGTGAAACATGCGTCAGCCGCGCCGATAGCCCGATGGTTTCGACACCGCCTGGCCCGGCGTAGCGCCGGCGTTTATTGACACCAGTTCGCCGCCGTGCGCCTCGGCAACACGTGCCACTATGCGGCAATTATGAGCGAGCGGTGCGGAAATTCGGTAATTGTGGCTTATGGCTGAAGCCGTTCATCTGATTCGGGAGCATCCGGCGCTCAGATGGCGCGACGGTGATTGCCGTCGCGAAACCGACCATCTGGCGGTGGAAGAGCCGCTCGAAATCCGGCTGGGTGGTCGCCGCTTCACGTTGACGATGCGTACGCCGGGTCATGATAACGAGCTTGCGGCCGGGTTCCTGCTGGCCGAGGGCTTTGTGAATACGGCGGCGGATTTGGGTGAGATCAGGCAAGTCAGGGATGGGAAAGGTGCGCCGGAAGCCAACGCGATCGACGTCATCTTGAACGTCCCGGCGCAAGGCTTGCGCGAACGGCTGCGGCGCAATTTCATCGTATCGTCGAGTTGTGGCGTATGCGGTAAGGCCAGTATCGAAGCGCTCCGGCGCCGGCTTGAGCCGCTATCATCCGGGCCTCAGGTAAGCGGCCATGCTCTGCTCGCGATGGCGCCGGCGATGCGCGCCGCGCAAGAGGTGTTTTCAGCGACCGGCGGGCTGCATGCGGCGGCATTGTTCACTCATCAGGATCAGTCTGAGACCGAACTGGCTGCCGCGCCATCGGTGACCGAGTTCAAGCTCGAAGTATTGCGCGAGGATGTCGGACGCCATAACGCGGTTGACAAGGTCGCCGGGTACGCGCTGGTTCATGGGATGGTGCCGGCGCGGAATTGCGCATTGATGGTCAGCGGGCGGCTGAGCTTCGAGATCGTGCAAAAGGCCGCCGCCGCGGGCATGCCAATTCTCTGTGCGGTTTCCGCGCCGTCGTCGCTGGCCGTCGAACTGGCGGAGGAGGTCGGGATGACACTGGTGGGCTTCCTGCGCGAAGCCAATTTCAATATCTATACCGGTGCTCAACGAATAATTTTGAAATGATCTGATTGCGCTGCCGCAAATCATGGCAACGGTGTAGACTAACGCGGCTATCGGTAACGCAGGCCTGACACTTTCTTCTGGGGAGCCGCAAATTGGCTAGGAGCGCACGAATGAAAAAGGGACAACCGACTGAAAAGCCCAACGCGCGCATCTCCTCGCCCTTGACGCTCGCAGTCGATATCGGCGGCACCGGAATCAAGAGCATCGTGCTTGATTCCCACGGTCAGCCAGTCACGAAGCGGCTGCGAACCGCAACTCCCGAACATGCGAAGCCGCGCGAAGTTATCGCAATCGTGCGCAAGCAGGCCAAGGCGCAAGGCAAGTTCGACCGCGTCTCAGCGGGATTTCCGGGCGTGGTCAAGGACGGAGTTATCTACACGGCGGCCAATCTAGGCAAAGGATGGAAGAGCTTTAATCTCGAGCGCGAGCTCAACCGAAAACTCGGAAAGCCGGTCAGAGTCGCCAACGATGCCGACGTGCAAGGGCTTGGCGCGGTCAGTGGCACGGGCGTCGAGCTGGTAATCACGCTGGGTACGGGCTTCGGCTCGGTGCTGTTCGCCAACGATACGCGTATCCACCTGGAACTTGGCCATCACCCATTTCACCAGGGCAAGACTTACGAAGACGAACTCGGCCGTGCGGCGATGGACAAAAAAGGCAAAAAAAAGTGGAACCGGATGCTGCTCGAGGCCATCGACGATCTCAAGCGAACCTTTAATTATGATCGGCTGTTTATCGGCGGCGGCGGCGCCAAATTCGTCAAAGTCGATTTGCCCGACAACGTCAGCCTGATCAGCAATGAGGATGGTTTGCTGGGTGGGATCGCGCTTTGGCGCGAGCGTACCCCGGACACCGGGTTGGTCGAACGTGTCAGTCAAGGTTCGCAACGGCCTCAGGATCAACCTCTGCAGACCGCCGTAAAGGAAAAGCAAGCACCCGTCCAAAACGGCTCCAGGGATGCGAAGGCCGACGGCGTGGGGCAGGGCTCGCCGGCTCGGCCAGCCGGTGGTCCGCGTCCCAAACCGGTCAGCTAAGTTCGTTTGTTTAAAGCTACAGGATACGCTTGAGACGCGACGCAAAAGTGGTTTAAGCGGATTTCTCAATCAATGGTCGCATTTCGACGGGCATCCACGCCAGCGGATCGTGAGGGTTGAGACGCATTTTCATGAACTGCCGTGCGATTAGCTAATTCGGCGGCAAATTATCCCGCTCGACCCATTATATTGTGCTTGGCGGGTGACAACGCGCCGACCACGCGATACTTTTAACAGTATGCGGCTTGCCGCAATCGACGTCGGTTCCAATTCGGTGCATATGCTGATCGCCGACGCCGCCCGCGATGGCCATCTCGAGGTCGTGGATCGTGTCAAGGAGATGGTGCGGCTCGGACGACGCGCGTTCAGCACCGGGCATCTGTCCGAAGAATCAATGGAATTGGCAGTGCGGGCGCTTGGCAATTTCCGCCGGCTGGCCCAGGTCCGCCGCGCCGCCCGGGTGCGTGCGGTCGCCACCAGCGCGGTACGCGAGGCGCGTAATCGTAATGAATTCATCCGCCGCATCAAGCGCGAGGCGGGCCTCACGGTCGAGATTATCTCCGGGGCCGAAGAAGCCGAATTGATCTTCCAGGCCGCTCGTCACGCACTTGGACTGGAGGGCGGGCCTCACCTGTTGGTAGATGTCGGCGGCGGTAGTGCCGAGCTGGTGCTGGTACGCGACGGGCAACCTGTTTGGATGCGGAGTGTCAAATTGGGCGCCGCGCGGCTGACGGAGCAGTTTTTTTCCAATGATCCGCCAACGGTCGCGCAATGCCGGCGTCTGGAACGGCATCTCGAAGCTGAAATCGGCGAATTGATGGGCAAATGCCGGCGTGAACGGCCGCTACGCGCGATCGGCACTTCCGGCACGATCAACACGCTGGTCGCAATGGCGCGAGCGGCGCGCGGGGAAGAATGGGGCCGCCTTCATGGCGCGGTTGCCTCGGGCCCTGAAGTTTCACGCCTGAAACGCTCATTGCTTGCGGCTAACGCGGCCTTGCGCGTCGATCTGCCAGGGATGGATGCCAAACGTGCTGATCAAATTGCCGCATGCGCCATGCTGGCGGACTTCGTGCTGAAGCATTCGGGCGCGCCGGAACTGGTCGCATGCAACTGGGCTTTGCGTGAAGGCTTGCTGCTGGGTTTGGCGCGTGCCAACGGCGGGCGCGACTCGAATCAGGCGCGCCGCCAATCTATCGAGGCGCTGGCGGCCCGCTTTGCCGGTCGCAATACGCACGGACGGCAGGTCGCGCGGCTTGCGCTGAAGCTGTTCGACGCGACCGGGTTGGTGCTGGGTCTATCGCCACCTACCCGCGAATTGCTGCAATATTCCGCGTTTTTGCATGACATCGGCCATGCTATTGATCATGACCGCCACAATAGGCATTCATACTATCTTATAAAGAACGCGGAGTTGCTCGGTTTCGATCCGGTCGAGGTCGAGATGATGGCGCAGGTGGCCCGCGGCCATCGCAAGGGCGCACCGGCGCCGGAATCCAGCGAAATGCGAAATCTGGGCGCGACCAAGCGCCGCGCGGTGCGCGCGATGGCGGCGATTCTGCGGGTGGCCGACGCCTTGGACCGCAGCCACTTCGGCGTGGTTAAAAACATTGATGTCTCCTATTCACCCGGCCGCGTCGTGATCCAAATCAGCTCCGATCGCGAGAAGGCGGACCTTGAGTTATGGACATGCGAGAGAAGGACGGACCTGCTGGCGAAATTGCTCGACCGGCGAGTGATTCTGCGGCAGTAGAACCGCTGTCTGCGAATAATGGCCGCGCCTCGCCGGGACTGGCAATGACCAGCCGCCTGTGCACGCCGCATCCCTACGCCGGCCGCTTGATTGCCGTCGAGGGAATTGACGGCTCCGGAAAATCCACCCAACTGATGCTGCTGGATCGATGGCTCAGGACGCGCGGCTACCCGGTCCATTTCACCGAATGGAATTCCTCGCGGCTGGTGCGGCGCGCGATGCGGCGCGGCAAAAAGAAAAACCTGTTGACGCCCACCACTTTCAGCCTGTTGCACGCGGTCGATTTCGCCGACCGCATGACCTACCAGATTCTGCCGCCGCTCAAGGCCGGCATGATTGTGCTCGCCGACCGTTATGTATACACCGCGTTTGCGCGCGATGTGGCGCGCGGGGTTCATCCGGAATACGTGCGGGCGGTTTACAACTTCGCCTTGAGGCCTGATCTTACCCTTTATTTCCGCGTGCCGATCGAAATTTCATTGGAACGCCTGCTGGCCGGCCGCGCCAAGCTCAAATATCACGAAGCCGGCATGGATGTGGGGTTGTCGAGTGATCCGGTCGATAGCTTCCGGCTGTTCCAAAGCCGCGTGCTGGAGATTTACGACAGCCTCGCCCTGGAATTTGGCCTGCGCACAATTGCCGCCAACAGCGAAATACCAACCCAGCAGAAGCTCGTGCGCAAAATGGTGCAGGAGGTATTGCGCGATTACGATCGTGAACGGGGGAAAGGAAATCATGGCGGCTCGTTCCAAACGCGGTAAGTCCTGGTACGGACACGGACTCGCTTATATCGGGCATAAGCGCCTGCCGGGTCATTTGATCGCGATCGAAGGTACAGACGGGGTGGGGCGCTCCACCCAGATCGAATTGTTGCGGCCGTGGCTGGAACTCGAGGGCTACGCGGTCAGCAATACCGGCTGGACGCGCTCACCGCTGCTGCATGAGACGATCAATGAGGCTAAGGCGGGCCATCAGTTGACCAGCATGACCTTCAGCCTGCTCTATGCCGCGGATTTCGCCGATCGCCTCGAACATGAAATCATTCCGGCGCTGCAGGCGGGCTTCATCGTAATCGCCGATCGTTACATGTACACGGCGTTTGCGCGTAATACCGTGATGGGAGCCGATCCGGCCTGGACGCGCGATCTGTTCGGGATGGCATTGGTGCCGGACTTAGTACTTTATCTCGATATCGACGTGGAAACCCTGGTGCCCCGCACAGTTCAGGGCAAGGGCATGGATTACTGGGAATCCGGCATGCATCTGGCGCTTGGGGCCGATTTGGTTGATTCGTTTGAGCATTACCAGGGCCGTATGATTGAACAATATCGACGGCTAGCTGACGAGTTTGGCTTTATCACCGTCGACGCGCGCCGGCCAATTGAACACGTGCAGGCCGAACTTCGCACTCACATTGCGGATTATCTGCGCGCGCATGCGCCCGCGCAGGATGCCGCCGCGGAGAGCGATGCCGATTCCCATTCCAAGGACTAGGTGGTGAATATCACCGTCTCCGAGCCGAAAGCGCACTTGGAGCTGACGCCGCGCGATCACGTGGTGGCGGCGATGCGGACCACGCTGACGCACGGAGTCGCGACGTTGCGCGAACGGAAGTTGGCGGCGGCCGCGGGCGAAATTGAAGCGATTCATCAGTTCCGGGTCGCGCTGCGGCGCCTGCGCGCGGCGGTTGAATTGATGAGTGGGGTGATTCATGGCGCGCGGCTCAAGCTTTATCGGCGCGAACTCTCATGGCTGATGCGAGCGGCGGCCGAGTCGCGCGAATGCGATGTAACGGGGCAAGTGCTGCACGCGCGGGCGCCCAAACTCGAACCGGCCTTGGCCGACGCGCTCGCACCGGTTTATACGGATTTAGCCGCGCGGCGCGTGCGGAGCCATCAAGGCTTCGTCGCCGCGCTGAACTCGCGGCGCTGCGAACTACTGCTCGGGCGGCTTTCGATGCCGGTGTTGCGCAAGCTTCCGCCCGACGCCGCCGTGTGCACGATGCTGCCGGCGATGACGCGGCGAATCGCGCACGCAACCAGTCGATTCGCTAGTAAGATCACACCGCAATCGCCACCCGCGATGTTTCATCGCATGCGCGTGCGGATTAAGCGCCTGCGCTATGTCCTGGATCTGATGCATGCGTTCGGCGGCAAGAAAATGAGGAAGACCGCCGCGCGCCTGGCAGAGATGCAGGAACTGCTCGGCGCCTATAACGACGCGGTCACCGCGGGCCGGTGGCTGCGCACTTACACCGAACACGGCATGCCTTCAGCCGCGACCCTGCTGGCCACCGGGGCGATGTTGCATGCCCTGGGTAAACGCGAGCGCAAAATCGCCGCGCGCGTAATTAAACGCTGGAAACGGTTCGACCAAAGCGGCATGATTCGCGGCATGCTGGCGGAGTTGGCGCGCAACGCAAAAGCACTCGCGTCGGCGCCGGAGGGAGCGGCTAACGCGGCATGAATCTGTACATTCTGCGCCATGCGCAGGCTGAAGATGTGGGTGCGGCTGGCGACGAGGCGCGACGGTTAACCGCGCGTGGCCGCGAACGCGCGCGTGAAGCGGCGGTTGGGATGCGCGCGTTTGGCTTGAAATTCGACGCGATCCTTACAAGTCCCTTGGCGCGCGCCGCGGAAACCGGCGAACAGGTCGCCGCCGCTTACGCCAACGAACCGTCGCCGCTGGTGGTGCCGGAGCTGGCGGCGGGAGTGGCGGCCGGCGATGCGGCGAACGCACTGGCCGCGTTCGCGCGTTATGAAAACGTGATGGTGGTGGGGCATGAACCGCAATTGAGCGCGCTGGTATCGTTATTATTAACCGGTTCGCCCGGCGGCTTTCACCTGCGCTTCAGAAAGGGTGGATGCGTGGCGCTCGAGCTAAGTAACCGCGTTGAACGCGGCGGCGCTGAATTGCAGTGGATGATGACTCAGCGCCAACTCCGCAAATTGCGCAAATAGAATTTTCTGGCAGCGGACCGGTAGTGCAGCCGCGTCTATTCACTGGTTGATAATTAAACCTGAATCACTGAACGCGAATTTTCTGTTTCCCAGCCGGTTGAGGTGCGGCAAGAGACCATCGCCATAAAAGTGCGGATTCTTGCCGTTAAACGCAAAACTCCCCCGGAGCTCTTCGGTTTCATTAAATGCCGAAACTAGATTATCGAGCTGACTGTCAGTTAAATTCTCTATGCAGGGAAGTACTTCTCCCAAAGTGTTTCCTGTGTTCCAGTCTGGGCACGATCGCAAAGCCCGAATGTAGGCGGGAAACATACGCCCATGCTTAATCAGAATTTTGGCGATCTCCAAAGGGGATTCTCCCCACGTTGTGCCTAATCCCTGGAATTTTGCGATAAATCCGTAAGGGTTCCTACCGAGGCGGACTGCAATCATCGGCACGCACTTGGCCAAGGCGAATCCGACCTCCTGGTCAGTCCACTCGCTTTCGTGAAATTTGTCTGTCATCAGCGCCACAAAACCATCCATACTGGAAAGAGCTCTCACGATTTCGTCTTGCCATTCCTTTGTAGGATGAATGTCCACGTGCGAAACGAAGCAGGACACACCGAATGCCTTGAGCCGTTCTTTCAAGCGGCCGGTTTCTTCTTTGAATTCCGCCTTATGACTCAGAAATAGGCGGAAATCGCGGTGTTTCCCCCATATGCGCTCTTCCGCTTCCACCGTGACGGGTTGAATCCCTGAGATGAGCCTGCCCGACTC